>JAIXPN010000054.1 GCA_027486235.1 Burkholderiaceae bacterium | reverse complement strand
CTGTAAAGATGATTTCTACCTCGGTGCAAGTTTTATCTCTAAGGCGGGTAAAGACTATCGTTTTAAATGTGTAAAGGCAGATGAGAACGAAGCGCTGGTTCCGATCCCAGGTCTCAAACCCACATCTACAAAATAAAGTCTACGTTTTTGCAAACTCAATTTTCCACACAGGAACTGCGGCGCGCTTTTTCTAGCTTCGCTACTGGCGTTACCGTAATTACTGGTCTCAACTCACAAAGAGAGCCTGTGGGTATTACGATTAGTTCGTTTAATACCGTATCTCTAACCCCCCCTTTAGTGCTTTGGAGTATTGGTAATCAATCTGACCTAAAAACATGCTTTGATGTTGGCAAGAAGCAGTTAATCCATGTGCTTGATGAAAGCCAAAAAGAATTGGCCCTCATCTTTGCAAAACAACTCAAGAAAAGTATTGATCAAATTGAACATGACATACAAGCAAATGGTTTGTTGCGCCTTACTAATTGTCTAGCCTATTTTGAATGTGAAACCGTCGCAGTTCATGAAGGTGGTGACCATCAAATTATCGTTGCACGAATTTTGAGCATTGGGCACGATCCGAATCGACAACCACTTTTATTTGCCCATAGTCAATTTACTCAACTTGCTCTTGACTCGGAAGGAAGCCTTAAATGATCACGCTATGGGGTAGAAAATCTTCGATTAATGTTCAAAAAGTGTTGTGGATTCTGGCTGAACTAGGCCTCAAAGAAAATGTTGACTTTAAGCAAATTGATGCAGGTCTACACTTTGGAATTAATAAAACCCCTGAATATCTAAAGCTGAATCCCAATGGCTTAGTTCCCACTTTAGAGGATGGTGAGCTTGTTCTATGGGAGTCCAATAGCATCATGCGCTATCTTGCCAAGAAATATGATTCTAAAAAAGTATTCCCAAATGACCTTGCAACCCAAGCAGCATCTGATAAGTGGATGGATTGGCAGATTAGTACTTTGTGGCCAGCCCTTCGTATCCCATTTCTAGGACTGACACGCATTCCCGAAGAGGAGCGTGATTATGTGGCAATCAGAAATGCCTTTCAAGAATCAAATCGACTATTCGGTATCTTTGATGGTGTTTTAGCCAATCAGGCATTTTGTTCGGGCAAACAATTTAACCTCGGCGATATTGTTCTTGCTCTGTGCGTAAAACGCTGGATTATGCTGAGTGATCAATATCCGGATAAAACTGGGGAGCGTGCTGAACTCAAAAATATTGCTCGCTGGTATCACGACATTTGTATTAACAGTCAACTTACAAAAGCGGTGCAATAAAAGCTAAGCTTGCTTAAATTTCTTTTGTTGATGATCTGCGCCTATATACAAATACATGGCTGGTACAACGAATAAAGTGAACAAGGTTCCAATCGCAAGGCCTGTAAAAATAACAATCCCCATTGACTGACGTCCTGCAGCACCAGCTCCGGAAGCAATAACTAATGGAACCACTCCTAAAACCATTGCCGCTGTAGTCATTAAGATTGGACGCAAACGTACGCTACTTGCTTCAATAATTGCCTCTAACTTTGTGCGCCCAGCCTCTTGCAACTCGTTTGCAAACTCAACCATCAAAATACCGTGTTTACTAATTAATCCCATTAGAGTGACCAAGCCGACCTGGGTGTATACATTTAGGGTTGTAAAGCCGAGATTAATAAATATAAGCGCACCAAAGAGCGCAAGGGGCACAGAAACTAAAATCACCAATGGATCTCGAAAACTTTCAAACTGGGCTGCTAGTACCAAAAATACAATCAGCACCGCAAAGATCATGGTAACTAAAAAGCCGCCGGATTCAGCTTTAAACTGCCTTGATGGTCCGGCATAATCGACCGAATACCCAGATGGTGCAGCCTCTTTAATCGTTTTTTCTAAAAAACTCAAGACCTCTTCCTGCGAAACGAAGGGCGTGCTAACCCCGCTAATCGTAGCGGAGTTTAACTGCTGAAAACGGTTAATTGACTGAGGTACTACACGGCTTTGAATGCTAGCAATTGTTCGTGCCTGAACCATCGCACCACTTGGCGTCTTAATGTAGTAATCCAATATCTGATCGGGATTTAAGCGATCAGTTTGTTTCACTTGTGGAATTACGCGATACGAGCGTCCCGCAACAGAGAAATAATTCACAAAACCACCTCCCAATGCCGCTGATAGGGCATTGCCCACATCTCTCTGGGTCATTCCCAAGGCAGCCACTTTCTCACGATCAATTTGCAAGACATCTTGAGGTTTATCAATTTTTAAATCCGAGTCGACAAAGAAAAACATCCCGCTTTGCCTTGCCTTATCCAAAACTAACTGAGATACCTCATTTAAGTTGGCGTAAGGCTCTGTCGTATTGATTACTACCTGAACAGGCAGTCCCTGGGCGCCCGGCAATGCTGGAAACTGAAAGGCAGCAATTCGAGTTCCCGCAATACTGGTCCATTTATTTTGCAAGTCCTCTTGCAACTTTGTGGCACTTCGACTTCGCTCACCCCAATCTTTCATAATCACACCGCCAAAACTGGATGTCGGGCTAGTAATCTGGAACATTTGCTTGTACTCGGGCTCGCTACTAGCAATCTGAAAAATTTGATCAGCGTATCCCTGCATCTGGTTAACGGTTGAGTTTGGCGGCCCTATCGCTGACATCAAAACGATTCCTTGGTCTTCCGTTGGAGCTAACTCTGAGCGTGCAGTTGCGTAGAGATATACAACACCAACCAGGAGTAAAGCTCCCATCACAATAATGACCTGCCAGGTTGATAAAAGATCGCGTAAGGTGTTTTGATAGGAATGCCGAACGCGCTCAAATACAGTATCAATTTTCTTGACAAACGGCGACATCTCTTCTTCTTGAGAAAAAATTTGCGAGCACATCATCGGTGATAGAGTGAGCGCAACGATCCCGGATACGGCTACTGCTCCAGCCAAGGTAAAGGCGAACTCCGTAAATAATGCTCCTGTTAGTCCACCTTGAAAACCAATGGGAATATAGACGGCAATTAAAACAATGGTCATCGCCAAAATAGGATTTCCTAACTCTCGTGCTGCAATTAAGGAGGCCTCTAAAGGAGATTTGCCTTCCTTCATATGACGATCAACGTTTTCAACCACAATAATTGCGTCATCCACCACCAAACCAATGGCCAACACTAATGCAAGTAACGTGAGCAAGTTAATGGAATATCCAAGCACCTGCATCATGAAGAAAGTACCAATGAGTGACAGCGGCATCGCCAACACTGGTACTGCCACAGCACGATAACTACCTAAAAATAGATAGATCACGATAGTGACAATAATTAAAGCCTCTAGAAGAGTTTTAACAACCTCCTCAATTGAGGTATTAATAAAGTCTGTAGAGTCAAACACAATCTTGGCATTTAACCCGGTAGGTAATTGCTTTTGAATATCAGGAAATGTATTCCGAATTCGTTTTGCTACGTCTAATAAATTGGCGTCAGGGGCAACTTTGATACCAATAAAAACCGACTGCTTGCCATTAAAGGCAACATTATTGTTGTAATCTTCTGAACCCAATGTCACCGTAGCGACTTGCTCTAGATAAACAATATCAGCGCCATTTCGTTTGATAACCAATTTTCGGAACTCTTCTAAGGAGTGAAGGTCGGTATTTGCGACTAAATCAACCGATACCATTTGCCCCTTAGTGCTACCAACTGGTGATAGATAATTATTGGCTGAAAGTGCTGCATAGACATCATCTGGTGCAACCCCAAGACCAGCCATGCGATCACGATCTAACCATGCGCGGAGGGCAAATTTACGCCCACCCAAAATCTCCGCGTTTTGAACTCCATTCACCGAATCAAGCTTTGGCTTAACAACCCTTAATAAATAATCAGTAATGCTATTGTTTGCAATCTCATCACTGTAAAAGCCCATATACATCGCAGCGGTGGTTTGTCCGACTTGTACCGTCAGAATAGGTTGTTGAGCTTGCGGAGGTAGCTGATTACGAACTGAACTAATTTGCGTATTAATTTGGGTTAATGCTTGATTAGCGTCATAGTTCAAGCGCAGAGTGGCTGTGATCGTTGAAACACCTGCAATACTCATTGAGGATAGATAGTCGATACCCTGTGCCTGCGCTATTGCCCCTTCTAGGGGCTGAGTAATAAAACCTGCAATTGTTTCAGGGTCAGCACCAAAGTAGGCCGTAGTAATTGTTACTACAGCATTTTGCGTTTGTGGATATTGATTTACTGGCAGAGACCCAACTGCTCTTAATCCTAAAAGCAAAATTAATAGACTGACCACCAAAGCCAATACTGGCCGACGAATAAATATATCGGTCCATTGATGGCGCGAAAAATCCTGACTCATTGCTCTTGCGGTTTCGGGTTTGGTAAGTTCGCTGGTAAAACGCTGTTATTGATAATGAGCGGTGTGCCATTCTTTAGTTTTAATTGCCCACTTGTGATCACTGTCATTCCAGGTTCTAAACCCTTGACGATGGCAACCTGATCGCCTCGCGTAAGACCGGGAGTAACGAAGACTTGTTGCGCCTCCATCACTGGAATACCTTTTTTATCCAATCGATCCGTCTTCTTTGCTATGAATACGGTGCTGCCATAGGGGTTATAGGTCACTGCGGTTTGTGGCAAGGTTAACAGTTCGACTCGGTCCCCCAAGTTAATATTCACATTTGCAAACATTCCTGGCAATAACTTCTTTTCTGGATTACTAATTTGCGCCTCAATCTGAATATTGCGTGTATTGAGCTCTACCTTGGGACTTACCGCAGTAATCTTCCCCAAGAAGACTAGATCTTTAAATGCATCTGTTTGTAATTCAATCGTTTGTCCAGCTTGAATAATGCCTGCTGAACTTTGTGGCAAAGTAAAGTCAACATAAATTGGGTCAATCGTTTGTAGGGTCAGTAATTTATCTCCAGGATTAACGTATTGGCCTGGATTGATCGTAACAATTCCAACTCGACCACTAAACGGCGCTTTCAAGTTCTTTTTGGCAACTAATGCGGTTTGCTGATCGACCTGTGCGCGCTTTGCCTTCATATCAGCCATACTTGTATCGTAGACATTTTTACTAATTGCCTGAATAGCCAGTTGGGCCTTATCTCGCTCATTAATGACTTTAGCAAGATCTGCCATTGCTTTTAAAGAATTGAGTTGCGCGACATCTGCCGAGTCATTTAACTTGATTAATAAATCACCTTCATTGACATCCATTCCAGACTTGATAGGAACCCTTGCAACCAACCCACCTACCTCGGTGCTTAAATCCACCCCCCGAAATGCGCGCACATTACCAACGCTAGTCATCTTCGGTTGCCACTCTTGTTTTTCGACCACGATAGTAGTTACAGTTGCTGGCTGCACACCCATACCCGCCATAAATCGGTTAAACATGAAGGTTTTTAATTGATTAAAGCCAACAATCAAGCCGAGCAGCACAAAGACTGAAAAGAGCATCACAATCATGCGGCGCTTTAAGGGTGGCATCTGCATAAGTGCTGCATATGTCTTCGTACGTCTAAACCGCTCGCGCGGCCGCACTAAATTACCAATCCATCTAAACGGCGACAAAATAAAATTGAGCGTTTTTACACTCAGCAACGAATTCTGTATCCAATTGCGTATCTTTTGTATTAAATTCATTGACGCATCTCTTGCTGACTTAAAACTTGATTATTTGAGCCTTCATTTTTCTGAGATTGATAGGCTGGTCCGCTTCGATTCCACCAACCGCCTCCCAAAGCCGTAAACAGAGCTGCGGTATTTGCAAAACGATTAGCCTGAGCATCAATCAAACGATACTTTGTTTGTTGATATTGTTTTTGGGCGATCAATACAGCCAAATAACTACCAGTACCTAATTTATATTGTTGCTCAAGCAAATTGAGATACTCTAATGCATTCTGCTCTGCTTCCGATGCCGCCCTTAAAGCTAGGGCGTCGCTTTCAAGCGCTTGTAAGGCATTGGCCACCTCTTGAAACGCATTTAGTACAGTTGCTTGATACTGAAATACCGCGGCTTCATTCGTTGCGATTGCACCTCGTCTTTGCGCAAGTAGAGCTCCGCCCTGAAATAAAGGTTGAAATACCCCCCCTGCAACTGACCAAATGGCTGCATTGGGGCCAAACAGGGCGCCAGTAGTTAATGCTTGCGAACCAGATGCGCCACTAAGGGTAATTTGTGGCAATAGGTTTGCGGTTGCCACCCCAACCAATGCATTAGTTGATTTGATATATGCCTCAGCTGCACGAATGTCGGGGCGCTGTCGTACTAACTCGGATGGAACAGAAAGCGGAATTTTTTCGGGCAGATTTAACTGATTCAAGTTAAATTTTGCTAGTAAGCCGTTGCCAGGAAACTCACCCACATAAACAGATAATTGATTGCGAGTAAATGAAAGGCTTTTATCAATATTGAGTAAATCAATCTGGGAACTAGCAGTTATAGATAGCTGCGAAGTTAGATCAACCCTAGATGCCGTTCCAATATCCAACTGTTTTGCAATCATGTCGGCAAGGTTTTTTTGTGCTTCGTAAATCTCTAAATTAGATGCATACTGAGCGCGCAATGCAGCTTCACGAATAGCCGTTGTCACAATATTTGCCGTAAGATTTAAGTAAGCACTCTCGAGCTGAAATCCAGCAATCTCTGCCTGCGCCGCTGCACTTTGTACTGCGCGACGTGCCCCACCAAATACATCCAGGTTGTAATTTACAGACACTGACGTGTTGTATAAGTTATAAATGATTGGATTACCAGCTCCTTGACCAAACGAAGATGGATTGATTTGCTGACGTGCTGCACTACCACCCAAGCCAACACTCGGAAATAATAAAGAACCAAAGGTAGCATTCGCATTTTCTTGTGCTGCTCGCAAAGTTGCATCTGCAGCTGCCAAATTGGGATTGCGTTTTATCGCCTGCTTAATCAACACATCAAGCTCAGGTGAACGATACAGCGCCCACCATTCAGCAGGTATATCTGCACCCGGATCTAGATTTTGCTGAGTTCCACCAATGCTGGGTGCTGTTGCTAATTGATTACTGACTGGCTTTTCGGTGTAAGAGCTAACTTTAGGGGCATCTGGCTTTTTGAAATCAGGACCAACTGCACAAGCCGTCAACCCAATCGAAAAAATCAAGGCTAGCCCATTTTTACTGGGATTTGGAATACAGGATTTCCAAGATAAATGTGTGGGTGCTAAACGGCTCTTCACATCTATTATTTGACCACAATGGTGCTTCTTAATGCGGAATTATTCCACCGTCACACTTTTGGCTAAATTTCGTGGTTTATCCACATCGGTTCCCAGAGCGCATGCGGTGTGATAGGCCAAAAGCTGGAGGGGCACCACATGCAATATGGGGGACAAATACCCATAGTGCTCTGGCAAACGGATTACCTGGATGCCTTCCTCACTTTTAATTTCAGTGCCCTGGTCTGCAAAAACAAATAGCTGTCCGCCGCGAGCCTTTACCTCCTGCATATTCGATTTCAGCTTTTCGAGAAGGGCATCATTAGGCGCCACAGTAACAACGGGCATTTTTTCTGTGACCAGGGCTAATGGCCCATGTTTTAACTCTCCCGCTGGATATGCCTCAGCGTGAATATACGAAATTTCTTTTAACTTAAGAGCGCCCTCTAGAGCAATCGGGAAATGCATTCCCCTTCCCAGAAATAATGCATTTTCTCGTTTTGCAAACAACTGACTCCAAGCAATAATTTGTGGTTCAAGCGCTAATACAGAATGAATTGCCTGAGGCAAGTGTCGTAAATCATTTAAGGCTTTTTTCTCTGCTTCAATGGGCAAATGCCCAGATCGTTTTGCAAGTGAAAGGGCTAATAGATATAGAGCAACCAATTGCGTCGTAAATGCTTTTGTAGATGCAACGCCAACCTCGGTACCGGCATGAGTTAAAAAACGCCACTTTGTTTCTCGAACCATGGCGCTTGATGCCACATTGCAGATCGATAGGGTGAGGAGATGCCCCAGTGCTTTGGCATGGCGTAATGCGGCTAAGGTATCTGCCGTTTCTCCAGACTGAGATACAACTACCACCAGAGTCTTTGCGTTAGGGATGGATTGCCGATATCGATATTCACTGGCAATCTCAACGTTTGTTGGAATCCTGGCAATTTCCTCAAGCCAATACTTACCCACACAAGCAGAGTAATAACTTGTGCCGCACGCCAAAATTAATATTTGTTCAAACTCTTGCCACTCTTTAGAATCAGCTGAAAATAAATTTGGCCCAAACTCCGAAATATTCGCGATCGTATCTGATATAGCGCGTGCTTG
>JAIXPN010000081.1 GCA_027486235.1 Burkholderiaceae bacterium | reverse complement strand
TTGGGCCTTTTAGGGCTAGTATCCTTTTGCATTTTAATTATTGCATTGCTTATCTTTCCTATTAATACTCTTAAGTATTTATTAAAAAAGAAGGATGGTGAGATGTTGGCTATATTTTTTGGCTCATATTTGACTTTTATAGGTCTTCTTGCGGGAGGGCTTACTTATGCTACCTATATGTTAAATTTTTTTTGGCTTTCTTCCGGATTGCTGTTTGCTTTAAAAAAGAACGCAAATAAATATTCAGAAATTCAAAAAGAGGCCTTTAAATGATCACTATTGATGCAAGATGGATTAATGCTTCCGGTATGGGGACTTATCTTAGCAATGTGTTGCCAGGAGTTATTAGATGTTTTCCGGATGAGAAGTTTTGCTTGCTGGGGAATAAAAGCACATTGACGACTTTGATTGGCGTCAACCATCAAAATCTTTACATAATTGAAGCAAATTCACCAATGTATTCTTTGGTTGAACAATTTGAGTTGTTAAATAAAATTCCAAAAAATACTAATATTTTTTGGTCAACCCACTATAACATTCCTTTGTTTTATCGAGGGAAAATGATAGTTACTGTTTATGATCTATTTCACCTTGCGCAACCTCAACTGGTCGGGGGTTTTCATAAAAGGTTATACGCCAAGCTGATGTTTTGGGCACTGCACTATCGGGCCACAGCTATTTTGACTATTTCCCATTTTAGTAAGCGTGAATTAATTCGGCTTACAGGGGAATTTAAACAACCTATTTTCCCCATACACCTAGGTGTTGCGGATTCTTGGTTTGAAATACCTAAAAAGCCTAGGCCTTATTTACGAAAATACATACTCTTTGTCGGAAATGTTAAGCCACATAAAAATTTAAGTGCATTGGTTGAAGCATTTGGCAGTATAAGTCACCTAATTCAACACGACCTAATCATTGTGGGTAAAAAGGAGGGCTTCATAACGGGTGATTCAGCGGTTGCGGATGCTGCCATTAAATTGGGTGACCGTGTTCATTTTACGGGCTATGTGGACGCTGACCTTTTGCATCAATATTTTGCACATGCAGAGCTAATGGTTTTTCCATCTCTATATGAAGGATTTGGGTTGCCACCCCTGGAAGCCATGGCCGCTGGTTGTCCAGTCCTCTGTTCAAATTCTGCTTCACTGCCTGAAGTTTGTGGTGATGCTGCTATTTATTTTGATCCAAATCGAGTGAGTGATATTGCTGAGAAGTTACTGGGCTTAGTGAACGATGATGTTTTACTTGCCTCCCTAAAACGAAACGGTCTAGAGCATGCTAAGAGCTTTAGTTGGAAATCTTGCGCATCTCAAACGTGTGAAGTTATTCAGGGATTACTCAATAATTCTTCAAAAGGAATGAAATGAAATTGGCCATTGTTCATGATTATTTATGTGGCGTTGGTGGATCTGAAAGGGTATTTCAATATATTTGCGAAGAATTTCCTGATGCAGATGTCTATACGCTTGCATATAACCCAGAGACTACATTACCCTTCTTTAAAAACCGTCATATTAAAACAACCAAGCTTAATTCAATTGTTCAATCAATGGATGCTTTTCGCTGGTCATTCCCAGTAGCCACTTATGCAATGGAGTTGTTGGACTTTAGCCAATACGATGTTGTATTAAGCTCATCCGCAACAGTAGCCAAATATATACATGCTCCAAATGGCAAGCATATTTGCTATTGCTATATTCCTACTAGGGCGCTTTGGCAAACACGACAATATTTTGGTGCCAGCCTTAAGGCGGCACTGGTGAGACCACTTCTTTCATACCTTAAGCGTCGTGACTATGACGCTGCTCAGAGGGTCGATCAATTTATCGCTATTTCTGAGTTTACTAAGAAGCAAATTGCTTTGACTTATCAGCGTGATTCAGAAATCATCTTTTCCCCTATTGATTTAACTAAATTTCATGTATCCGAGTCTCGTAGTGAGAATTATCTTATTGTCTCTAGACTTGAACAATGGAAAAGAGTTGATTATGCAATTGAGGCATTTACTAAACTTGGGTTACCGCTGCGTGTAATTGGAGCGGGCATAGAGGAGGAGCGCTTACGTTGTATGGCTGGCCCCAATATTACTTTTCTTGGCTCAGTAGATGATGTTGCTCTTGCGCGCGAATATGCTGAGGCCAAGGCAGTGATTTTTACTCCATTTCTAGAGTACGGTCTCGTACCTCTTGAGGCAAACGCTTGCGGTACACCTGTAATTTGTTATGGGGTAGGTGGCATTACCGAAACTATGATTCCTTGGGAAAGAAATCAGAATGTATCCCCAACAGCAGTTTTCTTTTACGAGCAAACAGCTGAGTCACTGGTGGCTGCTGTTAAGCAATTCGAGTCAATTTGCTTTAATTCTGAGATATTGGTCAAGCACGCCTCTAGTTTTGGCGTCCCGGTGTTTAAGAAAAAGCTTCGCGATGTCGTAACTGCTTTTGGATGCTCTTAATGAAAAAAATTTTATTGGTGGGTGGTACGGGATTTGTAGGAACGCACCTGCGCAACCTGTTTGCGGTTGATTCTACTGTTATCTCTACAGGGCACGATGTTGATATTAGAGATATAAATCAGATCCGCACATTAATTGAGCGGGAACGTCCTGACAATGTTGTTCATTTGGCAGCAATTACTACCCTACGTGAGTCCTTCAATAATCCAGAAAATACATATGACATTAATTTCATGGGTACCCTTAATGTTTTGAAAGCTCTGCGTGATATCGACTTTTCGGGGAGATTCCTTTTTATAAGCTCCAGCGAGGTTTATGGGTTGCTTACTGAGTCCGATTTACCGGTCACGGAGAGACAGCCAACTAAGCCTCTTAGTCCCTATGCGGTTTCTAAAATTGCAGCTGAAGCATTGTGTTATCAATGGAGTCAATTAGAGAAGTTTGAAGCTTTGATTGCTCGACCATTTAATCATATTGGTCCGGGGCAAAGTGAGCGTTTTGCAATTTCCGACTTTGGTAAGCAAATAGCCGCTATTAAACTGGGATTGGCCGAGCCGGTGATCCATATTGGAGATATTGACACTACACGTGATTTTACAGATGTACGTGATATTGTGGCTGCTTATCAGTTGTTGTTAAGTCGCGGGCGTAATGGTGAAATATATAACGTTTGTTCAGGGAGTGAGTATTCAATTCGAACTCTGTTGATGAAAATGTGTTTTTTTGCTGGCGTAGAAGTGGAGCTTCGTTCCGATGTGGACCGATTTAGGTCTAGTGAGCAACGTCGAGTACTGGGGAGTAGCAATAAAATACGTAATGATACGGGCTGGAATGCTGTGTATGCAATTGATCAAACCTTGAAAAATATCATTGAATATTGGGTGCAGAAATTAAATGATTAAAGCTAAGAGGCGGGCGCTAATTTGTGGAATTGGTGGACAGGATGGCGCTTATTTGGCAAAGTTGCTTTTGGAAAAGAATTATGAAGTTATGGGGACCTCTCGAGATGCAGAAGGATCTTCTTTTGATGGTCTGATTCATCTTGGGATACAAAATCAGGTACAGATTGTTTCAATGTCAATTGATGATATGGGGTCAGTGCTATCGGTAATCAAAAATTTCTTACCGGATGAAATATATAATCTCGCGGCTCAAAGTTCAGTTAGCCTCTCGTTTGATAAGCCTTTTGAAGCAATGCAGAGCATCGCTATGGGAACTTTATGTATGCTTGAGGCAATTCGATTCATTGATCACCCTATTCGCTATTACAGTGCGGGAACTAGTGAGTGTTTTGGGGAAACGGATTCAATTCCTGCAACAGAGATAACCCCTTTTAATCCAAAAAGCCCATATGCAGTAGCAAAAGTTACATCTCATTATCTTGTGGCTAATTACCGGGAGGCCTATAAAATATATGCCTGCACTGGGATATTATTTAACCATGAGTCGTCCATTCGACCAGACCGATATGTTACTAAAAAAATTATTAAAGCAGCCTGTAAAATATCTGCCGGGAGCAAAGATAAACTTTATCTAGGTAACATCGATATAGCTCGTGATTGGGGCAGTGCTGAAGATTACGTAGAGGCGATGTGGCTTATGTTGCAGCAGCCGTTCCCCGAGGATTTTATTATATGTACAGGTGAGACAAATACTTTGCAAGACTTTGTCTCCACAGCATTTAAAGCGGTTAACTTAAATTGGGTGGAGCATGTAGTGACAGATCCTGCTTTGTTGAGACCAACTGAGATTATGGTGAGTCGTGGAGACCCTGCTAAAGCTCTCGAGAGGCTTGGTTGGCACGCTAAACGTAAAATGCGTGATGTCATAGATCTTATGATCAAGGCACAGCAGTCTGTGAGATAGTGCCCCTATAAGCCATCACTGTTCTTATGTATCTTATTCTGCAAGATTAAACTAATGCTTATTGGGATATTTAGATTATTGTGAGGATGACTTAAATGTTTTGCGTATCGAGATAACCCATTCTTGGAGTTGTGATTAAAATGAAAAGTATGAACTTGGTGAAGACCGAGCAGGAGCCGTTAGAGGCTTTCCCTTATAAACCGCCTACTGCTGAAATACTAGAAAAATATCCTCATATTTTTAAATTAAAAGAGACATTGCCACCACGCATTTTCAAAGTTTTATTTGATAAGGTTGTCGCATTAATTTTTCTAATAATCTCTGCTCCCATTTTGTTGTTACTAAAATTAGCATTTTTGATTGAGGGTTGGTTTATTCCACAAAATGCCGGGCCAATGTTTTTCTATTACAACGGGGTAAGCGCTGGGAAAATTATTCCCAAATATAAGATTCGATTAATTAAGACTGAATACATAGAGCCTGAGGGCGCCAAGAGGCATGATTGGATTGCCTACTCGGCTGAATGGACGCCAGATAGTCGAACTTATGTGGGTCAATTTGTTAAAAAATTCTATCTTGATGAATTGCCTCAGTTTTGGAGCGTTCTTAAGGGTGACATGAGCATAGTTGGCCCACGTCCCTTGTCAGTATTGCATTATGAAAGAGATCGTGCTCAGGGCAATGTCACTAGATTTTTATTGCGTGGCGGCCTTTTGGGCTTGGGCCATATTAATAAGGGAACTTTGGAGATGGGTAATCCCGTCTATGAGTACGAATACGTTGATCAATACCTTAAGCGCTCTTCCTTTGGTCTGCTGCGTTTAGATCTTTGGGTCATCTGGAAAGGTGCCTTAGTAATTGTTAAGGGTGGCGGTCATTAGTCAATTAACCAAAGACTCTAATTTTCAATTCCATAATTCACTAGTGTTTGTTGCAAGGTTTATTTTCTAGATCGCCTGCATTTTTTTTTGGATTTTTATGTTTAATTCCGACGGTTTATTTATCGTCAGCATTATTTGATTGGTGGGATAAGGCGCAACACGTCTTTGCTTTCTTTTGCCTTAGTAGCTTAGGCATATTAGCTTATCAAAAAGCTGTAGTTAAAGTAGCTATTAGTCTGTTACTTTATGGCGCCCTAATAGAGTTACTTCAATAGCTTACAGGTTGGCGTTTAGGAGAGCTTGCTGATTGGGTAGCAGATGGGATTGGCATACTGATTGGCTGCTCTCTTATAAATAGAGCTTATTTAAAAAGATCGCTATTTCTGAGGTCTTGACTTTAAGGTTGCAAATTGACGT
>JAIXPN010000149.1 GCA_027486235.1 Burkholderiaceae bacterium | reverse complement strand
CTCTTTCGTAGCTATTTTTCTAACGACCTAGCCATCGACCTAGGTACCGCAAACACCTTAATTTATATGCGGGACAAGGGGATTGTCCTTGATGAGCCATCAGTAGTGGCAATTCGCCAAGAGGGTGGTCCAAACGCCAAAAAAACAATTTTGGCAGTAGGGCGTGAAGCAAAAAGCATGTTGGGTCGTGTTCCTGGAAACATTGAGGCTATTCGTCCGATGAAAGATGGTGTGATTGCTGACTTCACAATCACTGAGCAAATGCTCAAACAATTTATCAAGATGGTTCATGAGAGTAAGCTATTTAGGCCCAGCCCTCGAATCATTATTTGCGTGCCATGTGGCTCAACTCAAGTAGAGCGTCGGGCTATTCGTGAATCCGCATTGGGTGCTGGTGCATCTCAAGTGTTTTTAATTGAAGAGCCAATGGCCGCGGCAATTGGTGCTGGCCTTCCTGTGTCTGAAGCAGCTGGCTCGATGGTGGTTGATATCGGTGGCGGCACCACAGAGGTCGGTGTTATGTCTTTGGGTGGTGTTGTTTATAAAGGTTCTGTTCGAGTTGGTGGTGATAAGTTTGATGAAGCAATCACAAATTACATTCGACGTAACTATGGCATGCTCATTGGTGAGCAAACTGCGGAAGCGGTGAAGAAAGCAATTGGCTCTGCATTTCCTGGTGCCGAAGTTCGAGAGCTTGAAATCAAAGGGCGCAACATTTCTGAAGGCATTCCCCGTAGCTTTACCGTAACCAGCAATGAGATCTTAGAGGCCCTGACTGACCCGCTCAACCAGATCGTGACTGCTGTTAAAGCGGCGCTCGAGCAAACACCACCAGAGCTGGCATCCGATATTGCTGAGCGAGGTGTGATGCTTACCGGTGGCGGAGCTCTGCTTCGCGACCTTGATCGCCTCTTGATGGAAGAAACTGGCTTACCGATTCATGTTGCCGAAGATCCACTGACCTGCGTTGCGCGTGGTTGTGGCATTGCCCTTGAACGCATGGACAAACTGGGTGGAGTATTTTCCCAAGAGTAGGCGGCCAGGTGCCGGGCTAAGTCGTGCAGCATAGTGCCCCTCCACTCTTCAAGCAGGGCATTCCCGCTCTCGCAAAATTAATTGCGTGCCTACTTATTAGTATGGCACTCATGATTGTTGATTTTCAAATTAAGTCTTTGGACTTCATTCGCAATCAAGTGAACTTTGTATTACGCCCGCTTGAACGCTTGGTGCTCTTACCGGTGGACTTGATTGTAAATAGCTCAGACTATTTCACTACACGCTCTGCACTTGAACACGAAAATGCTGCGATAAAACTACGACAGACTGAACTATCCCTGCTTGCCAACCAAGCTGCGCTTCTTAGTGTTGAAAATCAAAACCTTCGCAATCTCTTAGAGCTCCAGAAAAAAACAAGCTTCAAGACAATACCCGTTGAAATTTTATTTAACCCCCCTAATCCGATTTCACAGCGCATCGTGATTAATCGCGGACAAAATCAAGGTTTAAGGCTGGGCTCTCCGATTGCAAATGATGCCGGCATCTTGGGGCAAGTTGTTCGGCTTTTCGATAATTCTGCAGAGGTCTCTCTTCTAGAAGATCGGGATTTTGCGGTGCCTGTATTGGTCGCTCGCAATGGCTTACGTGCTGCTGTTGTGGGTACTGGAAGAGGGAAACATTTAGAACTACGCTATCTACCCGTCGCAAGCGACCTTGAGGTGGGCGATATCTTGCTGACCTCTGGTGTAGATGGTGTCTACCCCCCTGGTTTTGCTGTAGCAGTAATTTCTAAAATTGAACGCAATACTGAACAAAACGCATCCAATGTTTTTTGCAACCCTATTGCTGAAGTAAATCGACACTTACAGGCCTTGGCAATTATTTATGATCCTCAGTTGGATGCAAAGCCTGCGGCCACTAGCGCTAATCCGCCATCCTCAACCGGAAGGCGCCAGACACGACCAAAAGGACAGCCATGATTGACTATCAAAGTGGCTACATCCTTCGGCCAGTTAAACCTGCATTTATTTACCTTAGCTTAGTGCTGGCACTCCTTTTGAATTTTTTACCCTTTGGAAATCATGCGTGGATTCCAGATTGGTTAATTATTTGTATTGTGTTTTGGAATATTCATCAGCATCGGTATGTTGGCGTTGTTACTGCATTTGTTCTTGGCATCATCATGGATATTCATAATGGCTCGCTTTTGGGTGTGCATGCATTTAGTTATTCTTTGGTTGCTTACATCGCTATTGCTTGGCACAACCGCATCATGGCCTTGCCCACGGTTTCGCAAATCCTAAATGTATTTCCAATCTTTGTTTTGGTGTCTGTCTTTCCTATTTTTGTCCATTGGGCACTTAGTGAGCAAATTCATTGGTGGGGTTTAACTAGCCTATTAAAGGCCGCTATCGAAGCCTTACTCTGGCCCTTTGCAAGCTATCTTCTGCTTTCTCCACAACGTCGTCCAATCGATGTTGATCCTAATCGACCGCTATAGACTTTTATGTCATCGATTAAAAAGCCGGATCTATACTCATTTCAAGAACGAGTTCGGATTGCAGTATTGTTTGTATCGATTTGTTTTGGCCTGTTAATTCTTCGCCTATTCTGGCTGCAAATTATTAGCCACAATAAATATTCCACCCTGGCAGAAAGCAATCGAATTGCCATTGTTCCGGTCCCGGCTAATCGAGGCCTATTAATTGATCGCAATGGCATCGTAATTGGTCGCAACTACTCTGCGCTCACCTTAGAAGTAGATGCATCTCAGGTTAAAGGGAATGTAGATGGCTTAATCGACCAGCTGTCTGAAATCATTTACATCGGCCCACGCGACCGACGCAATTTCAAGCGCGCCCTTGAAGATTCTCGCAATATGGGGACCTTCCCTTTGCGTTCGATGTTGACAGAAAATGAAATGGCCCGATTTTTGGCGAATCGCTATCGCTTTCCTGGTGTAGATGTTAGTGCCCGCAACTTTCGAGAGTATCCCTATAACGAATTAGCCTCTCATCTCATTGGCTATATTGGTCGTGTCTCGCAAAAAGACAAAGAGCGAATGCTCTCTGAGCTAGAAGAAACCAAGGGCAGTCAAGATCCATACGCGCTTCAAGGAGCCTTTCTACCAGGCATTCAATATGTTGGGAAAATTGGGATTGAGCAAACTTATGAGCGGGTTTTGCGTGGCGTTCCGGGTTACGATGAGGTTGAAATTACGGCTGGCGGAAAACCGGTACGTACTTTGTCTAGCAAGCCCTCTATTCCAGGCAAAAATGTCATTCTTTCGATCGATATTAAATTGCAGGCTCTAGTCGAACAACTCTATGGCAAGTATCGTGGCGCTTTTGTTGCGATTGAGCCAGAAACGGGCGACATTCTTGCCTTCGTTTCGAAACCCAATTTCAACCCCAATGACTTTGTCGAGGGTATCGATCCAGTCACCTGGAAAGAGCTAAACGAATCCAAAGAAAAGCCGCTGTACAACCGGCCTCTGAAGGGAATCTATCCGCCAGCGTCAACCTATAAGCCCTTTGTGGCATTGGCCGCTCTGGAACTCAATAAGCGTAAGCCTGAAGATGCAATTGCCGATCCAGGATTTTTTACCTTTGGAAATCATACCTTTCGCGACATTAAGGTAGGCGGTCATGGGATGGTCAATATGGAAAAGTCCCTTGTTGAGTCCTGCGATACCTACTACTACCTTTTAGCACGCGATATAGGCGTCAACATGATGCATGATTTTATGAAGCCCTTAGGCTTTGGTCAGATTACCGGCATCGATTTAGAGGGTGAGGCTAAGGGCGTTTTGCCATCGACTGAATGGAAAAAAACTGCCTTTAAGAAACCAGAACAGCAAAAGTGGTTCGAAGGTGAAACCATCTCTCTTGGAATTGGGCAAGGATATAACGCTTTCACGATTTTGCAATTGGCTCACGGTCTTGCCAATGTGCTTAATTATGGTGTGGTGCTGAAGCCTCACATTGCAAAAGCGATTGAAGACCCATTTACAAGGCAAAAGCAGCTAACCACTCCCAAAGAAAGCTATCGCATTGATCTCAAACCTGAAAATGTGGAGATCATCAAAAACGCAATGATGGAAACCAACAAATCAGGAACATCAGCAGCATCATTTCGAAATGCGGCTTATAGTTCGGGTGGTAAAACGGGTACTGCCCAGGTATTTAGCTTGAATGCAAAGACATACAATCATGCTTCAACCCCTGAGTTCTTGCGCGACCATGCTCTATTCGTGGCCTATGCGCCTAATGACAAACCAAAAATTGCAATTGCAATGATTGTTGAGAATGCGGGCTTTGGATCTCAGCATGCTGCTCCCATTGCGCGCAAAGCATTGGATTACTACATCGACGGCAAATGGCCAAAGGAGATTCCTGAATGGAAAAGAGTGCCCTAGCCAAATTAAAGTCCGTTCTCTTCTATGCTTTTCGGGGATTTGATCCGCGTCTTGGCTTTATCTTTTTAGGATTGACGGGCATTAGCTTTGTAGTCTTTTTATCAGCAGGACAAGGAACCCCGGTTGCAATTATTGATCAATTGCGTAATTTATTAATTGCTTTTGTAATCATGTGGATCGTTTCCCAAGTGCCCCCCAAGTGGTTGGAAATGGCAGCCGTTTGGATCTATGGGATCGGGATTGCATTGCTAATAGCGGTTGCTATTTTTGGGCTTGTTAAAAAAGGTGCGCGCCGCTGGGTAAATGTGGGCATTGTGATTCAGCCATCTGAAATCATGAAAATTGCGGTGCCATTAATGTTGGCATGGTATTTTCAAAAACGCGAAGGAATACGCTCTGCGGTTGATTATCTCGTTGCCGGACTTCTGCTTGCCTTACCAGTCCTTTTGATTGCTCGTCAACCCGATCTCGGAACAGCTTTATTAGTTCTCGCTGCTGGACTTTATGTGATCATCCTGGCTGGCCTACCATGGCGCTGGATTGTGCCCATTGTGGCTGGCGGTGGTATTGCCATCATCTTGCTCATCATATTTAGCGGTAGTATCTGTGCGCCCGATGTCAGCTGGCCCCTGATTCGTGAATATCAAAAAAATCGCGTATGCACTCTGCTTGATCCTTCAAGCGATCCTCTCGGACGAGGGTTTCATACCATTCAAGCAATGATTGCGGTTGGCTCCGGTGGCTTTTTTGGAAAAGGCTGGCGAGAGGGAACACAGTCTCACCTAGAATTCATTCCTGAAAAACATACCGATTTTGTTTTTGCTGTCTTCGCGGAAGAGTTTGGTTTCTTGGGAAATCTTGTTCTGATCGTTCTCTTTTTTGCCCTGATTAAACGGGGTCTGACCATTTCAGTCAGCGCACCGACACTCTTTACCCGCCTGCTTGGCGGAGCGATCAGCCTAATCTTTTTTACCTATGCCTTTGTCAATATCGGCATGGTTACCGGTCTATTACCAGTGGTAGGCGTGCCCCTGCCTCTACTGAGTTATGGGGGTACAGCCCTGGTAACACTTGGCTTTGGAGCAGGGATTTTAATGAGCATTCATCGGCATCGCCGCTTAGTACAAAGCTAAGCGCACAATAAAAAACCCAGCCGAAGCTGGGTTTATTATCAGCAAGAATGAATTACTTCTTGCGCTTATTAACAGCGTCTTTAAATGCCTTGCCAGCAGAAAACTTAACAGTTTTCGAAGCAGCAATTTTAAGTGGCTCACCAGTTTTTGGATTGCGTCCCATACGTGCAGCACGCTTTCCAGAGGCAAAAGTTCCAAAACCAATTAATTGAACCGAGTCACCCTTGGTCACTGCCTTGATGATGTGCTCGATGGCAGAGTTCAATGCATACTCTGCTTTTGCTTTAGAAATTTCGGCATCGTCAGCAATCGCTGCGATTAGTTCTGCTTTATTCAAGTGAAGCTCCTTGTTGATTGTTCATTGTGAGGCGCAATTTGCGCTATCGCAATTGTAAACACAAAATATTACAAAAATAAATATTCTTAATAAAAAAATTGGCATGGGAGCCTTTTAACATAAGACTATTCTAAAACGAGCAAATCTTTTACAAAATATTCAGTCTCACCAAAACAAGCGGTTGGCAAACCAACGTGTTGTTCGTATTGCAACGCAACTTTACGCCCCATATTAGCGTTAATTTTGTTTACAACCCCTTCATCGCGCACCGAAAAGAAGAATTTTTCAGACATGGTTCCAGGCATTGACACCATGGCCAACTCACCCTCCCAGGTTTTGCAAAGCCAACCGCGCTTTGAAAACTTTTGTACGTAACCAGCCCGCTCACCCTCGGCATAACTCCAGTTCAACATCAAATAGGTGTACCCAACAACAAAAAGAGTCCCAATAAGACTTAAAATGAGTACGGAACGAATAAAACGATTCATAGATTGTTAGCGGTTAAGGTTATAGTCATCTTACTGGATTAATAGCGGCAACATTAAAGGTAGGCACAAATGAACTTCAATTACTCCCTCTCTTTGCTTGGCTTTTTATCGCTCATGAGCATTTCCACAAGCTCTTGGTCCAGCCCCGCAGAAAACACCTATAAAACGGTCTGTGCTGTCTGTCATGCCGCAGGGGTTGCTGGTGCTCCAAAGGTGGGGGACAAAGTTAAATGGGCGCCGCTTATTAAAGAGGGTCAGGTACAACTGACCGCTCATGGCTATGTTGGGGTTCGGGGTATGCCTGCCAAGGGCGGCAAACCAGATCTTAGTGTTAAAGACTTTGCAGCATCCTTGGTTTACATGGTCAATCTTTCCGGCGGCAATTGGCAAAATCCGGATGATGCAACGCTCAAGAAAATTGATGCGGAGATTGTCCGTCGACAGGCCCAGCTTCGGAAATAAGGAAACATGGAACTTAGGCATTTTGTTTTTTTAGTCTTTTTGGGCTCTGGACTATATGTTTACTTTAGAGGTAAGGTTCGCTTTGGCTTAGTTCGCTCTTTAACCGACTATGTGGTCTTATTGGCGCCAATTAATACGATGGTGTATCTATTTTCAAAGGTTGATCGAACTCCCTATCTTTCCGCAGATCAATTCCCAGAGCTCAAACCTCTTAAAGATCACTGGCAAATGATTCGAGAAGAGGCTCTTTCTTTAAATGAGGGCGGACAAATAGCTGCCGCAACGGGATACAACGATATTGGCTTTAATTCTTTTTTTCGAACCGGGTGGAAGCGCTTTCATCTCTATTGGTACGGAAAAGATTTGCCCTCCGCAGAAAAATCCTGCCCCAAAACAGTTGCCCTACTTAAATCGATTCCATCCATTAAGGCGGCAATGTTTGCTTCTTTGCCACCCGGAGCTAAATTAGTGCGCCACCGCGATCCATATGCTGGATCGCTACGCTATCACTTAGGCCTGGTCACTCCCAATGATCCAAATTGTTTTATCAATGTTGACGACGAAGCCTATCATTGGAAAGATGGTGAAGCAGTGATGTTTGACGAGACTTATATTCACTATGCTGCAAACAATACCGACCGTCAGCGCATCGTCCTTTTTTGTGACATTGAACGACCACTGCATACCAAAATGATGCGAGCATTTAATCGCTGGCTTGGTCTACAGGTAATGAGTGCTGCTGCTTCTAAAAATGTTGAGGGCGAATCGGTTGGCTTTGTGAATGTTCTGTTTTCCTATTTCTACCAATTGCGCATGCAAACCAAAAAGCTCAAAGCCTCCCATCGGAGTGTCTATTACGCCGGGAAATGGATATTGATCCTCGGAATTCTTTGGCTATTGTTTTGGTAATGGAAAAAGTTAGAGTCTCGAAACTGCTTTCAGAGCTTGGCCTATGTTCCCGAAGAGAGGCAGACTCGTATATTGAACAAGGCCTCGTTACTGTTGACGGCGAGGTTGTTGAGGAGCTTGGCACTCGAGCTTATCGGCACCAAACGATTGAGTTACGTTCGGGTGCTAAACGCCAACAAGAACAACGGCTTACTATTTTATTAAATAAGCCTGTTGGCTACATATCTCACTTGGATGATGAGCAACAGTACAAACCAGCAGCCTCGCTCATTACCCCTGAAAATCAATTTGCTCTTGCAACGGAGCAAACACAGCGACTTCATTTTCGTGGCTTAGCTCCTGCAGGGCGTCTTGACATTGATTCATCGGGCCTGTTGGTGCTGACTCAAGATGGTCGCATAGCCAAATTGTTAATCGGCGAAGACAGCCCCATTGAAAAAGAATATTTAGTTCGCGTAACGGGGCGGCTATCCGAAGTCGGTTTACGTTCTCTACAGCATGGCCTGGTGCTTGATGGCAAGCCCCTGAAACCAGCTAAAGTCAGCTGGCAGAACGAGGATCAGTTGCGCTTTGTATTGCGTGAGGGGCGCAAACGTCAAATTCGAAGGATGTGCGAGCTTGTTGATCTGGAGGTTGTTGGTCTAAAGCGTATCCGTATTGGGCAGGTCCCGCTTGGGAGCTTACCGGTTGGCCAGTGGCGGATCCTAAGTAAGAACGAACGCTTTTAAGTATTTACTACAAATAAAGTCAGCTGCATTGCACGATTGCGCACAGGAAGTAGATCGCCATACTCTGGACTATTAGCCCAGCGCTTTGCATCCTCAATGGTTGGGAATGTCAGCTCCACAAAAGTATCAAATTCTTCGGCATTTAGTTGGTTCCAAAAGGGGGCGTCGCAACTTCCTCTACGCACCACAGTTCCGCCATATAACTGAATGGTTGCACCAACCTTGCTGCGATAGTTTTCAAAATCGAGGGTATCTTTAACCTTAAAAATGCCAATAACGGTAATGCTCACTTCACTACCCACCCTTAACTCGCCAAAAGGCGCTGGTTTCGTTGATTTAATTCATCCATATTTGTAATGGTGGAATCAAGATCTCTTAAGACCCCATCACACAAACTATAAATACAGCCATGAATTGCAACATCTTGTCCATTTGCCCACGCATCTTGCACGATATTCGTTTGACCAATATTCACCACCTGCTCCAAGACATTTAGCTCACAGAGGCGATCTAATCGCTTTTCCTGATCATGAATGGTGCATAACTCATGATAATGTTTATCGTGCACATCTTTAATATGCCGTATCCAATTGTCAGCGATACCAATACGCACATTATTCATTGCCGCATCAATGCCGGAGCAACCATAGTGGCCAACAACAATAATATGCTTCACCTTTAAACGATCAATTGCAAACTGAATCACTGACAATGCATTAAAGTCAGTGTGCACAACAATATTAGCGATGTTGCGGTGAACAAATACCTCTCCAGGCTTAAGTCCAACGATTTGATTTGCGGGTACTCGTGAATCGGAACAGCCTATCCATAAATATTCTGGATTTTGCTGATCAACCAAACGAGAAAAGTAATCCGGGTCTTCATGAGTTACCTTCTTAATCCATGAGCGGTTTTGTTCAAAAAGCCGCTCAAGATCTAACTTCTTTTTATCAGTAGTCATGCCATTCCTAGATTGAACCACTTTAATATGGTTCTAATATACAAGATTACTTTTTTGCATCCGTCCTTCATCAGCCCTGCCTAGCCGAGTCCCGAGAAATTCTTGCTGTTGTAAAACTTTATGCATTGGTATGTATTGATAATAAAAAACCACCCGAAGG
>JAIXPN010000086.1 GCA_027486235.1 Burkholderiaceae bacterium | reverse complement strand
AGAGACCGCAGAAAACCTCATATTCTAGACGAAAACCCCTATAAACTCCACCCTGGCAGCTATCCTGAATACAGTAAACATATAAAAATACATAAAAATCAATAACTTATAATATCAATATGGTCCAAGCCCCTATCCTTTTCACTGAGCGCGCCCAAAAAGTACTGATTGCGATGATCACCGTGAGTCTTCTTGGCGCCTGCGCGCATATCGTTCCTCCCTGTACCGCTAAAAATACTCCGCCCTACTCAGAGCTTAAGGGCACAAGCTGGGAAATGGTTCGATGGAATCAGGCTCCTAATTCGATGGGTGAAGTTCGTCTGCGCACAATACCGAATGATCAAAACCAAAGGATCCGGATCCAATTCGATGGCAATCGAATGAGTGGTCATACCGCCTGCAATCGCTTTACCGCTCAAATAACTGAAGATGGACGAGGATTTCAGATCAGTCAGATTGCATCAACGCGCATGTCTTGCACTACCGCCCTAGAAGAGATCGAGCGGGACTTTATCTATCTATTAAATGATTACAGAACAATTGCCAGGGACGGCGATAGGCTGTTGCTCATTGGCCCTAATCGCGAAGTCTTAAGCTTTGCCCAAATCAATCGCCCCTCAAAATGAACACGCTATTTCGATCTAAATTAACCTTTTGCGCATTGGGATTATTCTTTCCAGGAACAGGCCTCAATTGCTTTTACCTTCAAGGTATTAAAAACTTTTGGGCTTGGGCACAATTCTTTGCGCTTATCGGTGGTGTTTTGGGATTTTGGCTTTTACAAATAAATACAAGCTCATCTGGAGCTGCATGGTTTTTATTAATACTAGGCTTTATAGCAATCGAAGCAAGTTGGTTGAGTACGATTGTGTTTGGACTGCGCCCAGATGAAAAATGGGATCTGCAATTTAACTCCAATACCCAGAGTCATCAAAAAACAGAATCTGGGTGGCCCGTAGTAATAACAGTCATCCTGTCACTCATTCTTGGAGCGGGGACGATGATGACTTTCTTGGCGATCGGCTTTGAGCAGTTTTTTGTTTACCAGATTGAAGAAGCCAGAAAAATTAGTCAGTAGCTTTTTACTAGATGGCTGCTGTTAACTCTGGAACCAAGGTAAACAAATCACCAACCAAACCGTAATCAGCCACCCCAAAGATTGGAGCATCGGGATCTTTGTTGATGGCCACAATGATCTTGGAATCCTTCATTCCAGCTAAATGCTGAATTGCCCCAGAAATACCAACTGCAATATATAGTTGCGGGGCTACAATTTTTCCAGTTTGCCCAACCTGATAATCATTGGGTACATAGCCAGCATCCACTGCGGCGCGCGAGGCCCCTAAGGCAGCACCTAGTTTGTCAGCCAAAGGCTCAATCAATTCTTTGTATTTCTCGCCCGAACCTAAGCCACGTCCACCTGACACAATAATTTTGGCAACCGCCAACTCGGGGCGATCTGACTTCGTAAGCTCTCGCCCAACAAACTGGGATCCAGCAAAACCTGCTATTGCTTGAACCAATTCAATTGCTGCCGATCCCGCTGAGCCCACAGCCTCAAAGTTTGTAGTTCGCACAGTAATCACTTTTTTTGAATCACTGGATTGAACAGTAGCGATTGCATTACCGGCATAAATCGGGCGCTCAAAAGTATCGCCAGAAACTACTTTAATGATGTCCGATAACTGCGCAACATCAAGTTTTGCTGCGACACGTGGCATAACACTCTTTCCATGCGCTGTCGCAGGTGCTAAGAAGTATTCATAATCAGCGGCAAGTGCAATCATTTGCTCAGCAACGGATTCTGGTAATTGATCTGCAAAATGTGGTGCATCGGCATGCAATACTTTGCGCACACCAGCAATACCAGCTGCAGCCTGAGCAATCGCATGCGCATTACTGCCAACCACCAACAAATCAACATCGGGACTACATTGCTTAGCGGCACTCACTGCATGATGGGTCGCCGCTTTTGTAGATAGATGATCATGTTCAACCAGAACTAAAGCGGCCATTTAGAGTACCTTTGCTTCATTTTTTAATTTATCAATCAAAGTAGCCACATCGGGCACCTTGATACCAGCGGATCGCTTAGGCGGTTCCTCGACCCGAATTGTTTTAAGGCGGGGTGTAATATCAACGCCTAAATCGTCTGGCTTAATAATATCGAGTTGCTTTTTCTTTGCCTTCATGATGTTTGGCAAAGTGACATACCGCGGCTCATTCAATCGTAAATCCGTTGTAACTACAGCTGGTAATGCAATCGATACCGTCTCAAGACCACCATCCACCTCACGTGTAACTTGGGCCTTGCCATCGGTAATGCTTACCTTGGAGGCAAAGGTTGCTTGAGGGAGATTAAGTAAGGCAGCGAGCATCTGACCAGTCTGATTGCTATCGTCATCAATTGCTTGTTTGCCTAAGATAATCAGTTGAGGATTTTCTCGCTGATAAATGACCTGAAGTAGTTTTGCCACTGCCAGAGGTTGTAACTCGATATCAGTTTCCAACAAGATTGCACGATCTGCTCCAATTGCAAGAGCAGTGCGTAAGGTTTCTTGGCATTGCTGAGGGCCAGCAGAGAACGCAATAACCTCGCTGACTAAGCCTGACTCCTTAAGACGCACAGCCTCCTCAACAGCAATCTCATCAAAAGGGTTCATGCTCATCTTCACGTTAGCAATATCAACCCCGGATTGATCCGATTTCACGCGAACTTTAACGTTGTAGTCCACGACTCGCTTAACAGCTACTAAGACCTTCATCAAATACAACCTTTATTTATTGACATCAAACACTTATTTTATCGTTATTCAATTTCTGCTAAGGTTTTTAAATGTGCCGCAACACTTCTCCCCAAAGCAGAGAGGTTGTACCCCCCTTCAAGACAGCTCACAATCTTTCCATCGCAATACTGCTTGGCAATTGCCATCAGCTGCTGGGTGATCCATACATAATCGTCTTCGATTAAGCCCATTTGCCCTAAATCATCTTCACGATGAGCATCAAAACCAGCTGAAATCACAATTAATTGTGGCTTGAACTCTTGAAGACGTGGAATCCAAATCTTGTTAATCATCTCTCGCACAACCTTACCGCTGGTGCTCGCCGGTAGAGGAATATTCACCATATTGTTTCCTCCCTCTAAACCACTGTATGGATAGAAAGGGTGTTGAAAAAAACTGCACATGAGTACATGAGGATCATCAATAAATGCCGCCTCCGTACCATTGCCATGGTGAACATCAAAATCAATAACTGCAACTCGATCTAAGCCATATTTTTCGATTGCATAGCGTGTTGCAATCGCAACATTATTAAATACGCAGAAACCCATTGAGCGATGAGGTTCTGCATGATGACCGGGTGGACGAATTGCACAAAAGGCATTATCAGCCTCCCCTTTCATTACAGCATCTACCGCTGCAATCGCAGCCCCGGCTGCACGCAAGCAGACATTCCAGGTTGCAGTATTCATAATGGTGTCACCATCAATCATGGCATACCCGCTGCTGGGCGCCTTGCTTTTAATAAAGGCTAAATGATCATCCGTATGAACCCGAGTGATATCGGCCTCAGATGCTAGCGGAGGATCAATTCTTTTTAAAAAAGCGTCTAAGCGACTCTGAATTAATTGGTCTTCAATCGCCTGAATACGCTCTGGACACTCTGGATGATGACGTCCCATCTCGTGTTTCATAAAATCAGGATGACTGATATAAGCTGTCGTCATTTGCTCGTCTCTCTTCTATTTTGTATACAAACTACTATATTGATCACTAAACTAGCATTATTAATAAAACCATCACTATCTTAGCGCTAACTTGAGATCAACATCCCCCCTCCTTGTTATGGGTCTTAGCCTTTTTTTAGGGGCATGCGCTACACCGACTCCGCCCATAAAGGTTGTGCCCACCCCTGTGCAAATAGAGCCAGTAGCGGAGCCGGCCATTGACCCAAAATTAGAGGCCAACTATCAGGATCAACTGCGAGCCTTAATCATGGAGGTCTCTAAAGCGCAGTCGATCCCGCTTGAAAACCTTGAAATTGGTCTACGAGACAGTAAAAATTTAAGTCAAATCAAGAAACTGGTTGCTCCTCCCCCAGTTACCTTTCAGAAAAATTGGCGCGTTTATCGAAGTCGCTTTGTCGAGCCCGTTCGCATTAAAGCGGGTATGACCTTTATAGAACAAAATCGTCAAGCCCTAGAAGCAGCTGAGCAAGAAAGCGGTGTGCCCTATCAAGTGATTGCAGCCATTATTGGTGTTGAAACGATCTATGGCCGCCAAATGGGTACTTTTAGGGTGAAAGATGTATTAACCAGCCTTGCCTTTGACTACCCAGAGGCTCCAAATCGTACTGCCCGTCAAACACTATTTAGAGATCAATTAAAAGACCTTGTCGTCCTATGTTGGCGAGAATCAAATCGCAAGCAAGAGAGCTTTAATCGATGCCTTAACCAGAGTAGCTCATACGCTGGAGCAATCGGCTTACCTCAATTTATGCCTGGTAGTATCTTGCAATTTGCCAAGGATGGCGATGGAGATGGAATCATTGATTTACGCAAGAGTAACCGCGATGCGATCTTCAGCGTAGCTAATTTTCTGAAAGTACACGGCTGGCAAGCTGGTATGCCGATTTACTTTCCAGCAATTGACAATGAACAGACTCATTCTAAGATTGTGGAACTTGCCGATGGCCAACCGATAGCTAAACATACAGTTGCCCAGTTCATTCATTTGGGTATCCTTGAGAGCAATCAGGGCGATCTCCTCAAGGGCGGGGTAGAGCCTGATAGTAAGGCGCTCATTATTGATCTTCCATCACCTAGTAAGGGTCAGGAGCCTGAGGTGGAGTACGTTGTTGGTCTCACAAATTTCTTAAGTATCGTGAACTATAACCGCAGCTATTTTTATGCTCAGAGTGTTGCTGAGTTTGCACAGGCTCTTGGCTATAGCAATAAAAGTGCTTTTCCAGCCGGGGAGCTTGGCAATCAAAAGCCAGCCAAAGAACAACAGCGTGCTAAAAAACAGGATAAGAAAATAAAAAAAGTGAAGAAGGCTGAAAAGCCGACAAACTAAAGTTTATGCTGGAAAGACGCCTGTTGATAAGTAACGATCCCCTCGATCGCAGACAATAAAGACAATGGTTGCATTTTCAACGGTCTTGGCTACACGTAAGGCAATCACCAATGCGCCAGCTGCTGAGATACCACAGAAAATACCCTCTTCTTTAGCCATTCGACGCGCCATCTCTTCTGCTTCGGCTTGAGTAACATATTCAATTCGATCAACACGCTCGCCTTGATAAATTTTGGGTAAATACGCTGGCGCCCATTTACGGATCCCCGGAATCTGCGAGCCCTCTTCAGGCTGTCCTCCAATAATCTGTATCTCTGGGTTCATAGACTTCAGGTATGTCGAGACCCCGGTAATTGTTCCAGTTGTACCCATTGCCGAGACAAAGTGTGTAATTTGTCCGTGAGTATCACGCCAAATCTCAGGGCCAGTGGTCTCAATATGAGCACGTGGATTGTCGGGATTTGCAAATTGATCGAGCAGTTTGCCGCGCCCCTCTTTTTGCAATTGCTCCGCATAATCACGTGCCAGCTCCATGCCGCCGGAACTCGAGGTAAGAATCAGCTCAGCTCCATAAGCCGCCATACTTTGCCTACGTTCTAGACTTTGGTTCTCGGGCATCACCAAAATAATTTTGTAACCGAGCATCGCACCGACCATTGCGATCGCAATACCTGTATTACCGCTAGTTGCTTCAATTAAGGTGTCGCCGGGCTTGATATCACCCCGCTCTTGAGCGTGCAAGATCATCGAGAGTGCGGGTCGGTCCTTGACCGACCCCGCAGGATTGTTACCTTCTAACTTACCTAGAATGACATTACCTCGGCGCTCATTCTCAATTCCTGGAATACGCTGCAAGCGAACCAAAGGTGTATTCCCAATGGTTTGAGAAATCGTTGGATAGAGCGAATAGGCTGGGTTTACTGGTGTCATGAACCCATTTTAGTCATAAGCTAGTAAATCAGCTGTTTTAATTAAAACGCTTACGCGCAGCTGGCCTTTCGAGGTCCGCTTGCGGCGCCTTGGCTTGGTTCTTAGAGTTTTTGCGACTCGCTCTCGCTTCTGATCGCGCATTACTTTTGGTCTCGCGATATCCGCTTTGACCCTCAATCTTTAGGCCATTTTCCATCAGCTTGCCAACCGATTTCTCCCCAATGCCTCTCACACGAGATTGCAAATCATAAGAGTCATAAAAAGCGCCGCCCTTATCGCGCTCCGTAATAATGGCCTTTGCTTTTGCAGGACCAAGCCCACGAATACTTTCTAACTCAGACTGTGTGGCAGTATTTACATTAACAGGGGCTGCATACCCCTGAGTCATCGATAGCGGCAAAGTAAGTGCTAATGCAGTCATCCAAACGGCAGATTTTTTAGATAAGCCATGTTTCGATTGATTGATCAGTGTTGATAAACCCATACGTTCTCCTTGTACATTGATGAATAAACCATGACCAAAAGTCATGGTCTTCTTCAACGCCAGGGTATGAGTTAAGTTGACGAAAAAACTGCTTTAGAGAGGGTTCGCCAGAAAATCAGAATTAGCAGACAGCCAAGTCATATAACGGCTGACACCCTCTTCAACACTGAGGAAGTCGGCCGTATAACCAGCAGCACGTAATTTCGTCAAATCAGCTTGGGTAAAGCATTGATACTTCCCTCGTAAATCGTCCGGAAATGGGATGTATTGAATCAAACCTGCTTTCACCAAATCAGACAAAGGCAATTCCTGATCGCCTTTTAACTTCCGCATTGCGTTTACAGTGGCTTGAGCTACATCATTAAATGGTTGGGCCCTGCCTGTTCCTAAGTTAAAGATACCGCTCTTCTCTGGATGATCCAGGAAAAACATATTAACCTTTACGACATCTTCAACAGAAACAAAGTCGCGCGCTTGTTGACCAGGCGCATACCCACCATACTCACCAAACAGTTTGACAGTCTGATTTTTTTTGAATTGATGGTAATGATGAAATGCTACCGAGGCCATGCGGCCTTTATGTGACTCGCGTGGGCCGTACACATTGAAATACCGAAACCCAACTACTTGCGCCGTTGGTGCGTTCTCAGCAATTCGGGCACGCATATATTGATCGAATAAGAACTTCGAGTAGCCGTAAATGTTCAGTGGCTTCTCGTATTGCCGTTGCTCGACAAAAACATCCGACCCGCCATACGTGGCTGCTGAGGAGGCATATAAAAATGGAACTTTTTGGGTCGTACAGATTTCATAGAGATTAACGGAATACTGGTAATTGTTATTCATCATGAAAACGCCATCCGTTTCCATGGTGTCCGAACAAGCCCCCTCATGAAATACTGCTTTTACCTTTCCAAACCAGCCCTCGTCAAATCCTTCTAAGAAGTCGTTTTTGTCGATGTAATCAGCAATATCAAGATCAGCTAAATTGCGATATTTATCAGCGGGACGTAAATCATCCACTGCAATAATATTTTTTTCACCGCGAGCATTAAGTGCCCGTACGATATTAGCCCCTACAAAACCAGCGGCGCCCGTTACGATATAAGTCACTGAAGTTCCTCCGCAGATACAGTTGCAGTACCCAGTTTGCCAACTACGATACCACCCGCTCGATTGGCTAACGCCATTGCACGTTCCAGGGGCCAACCGGCTGCCATAGCAACTGCCAATGTAGCAATCACAGTATCCCCAGCCCCAGAGACATCAAATACCTCGCGTGCCTGCGCACGGACATGGCTGGAACCTTGCGCAGTAAAGAGTGTCATGCCTTCCTCAGAGCGCGTTAACAACAAAGCACTCAGCTCCAACTCTTCACGTAACTTTTGGGCTCGTCTGGCAAGATCGTCCTCGCTTGTCCAATGACCAACGACCTGACGCAACTCACTTCGATTTGGCGTTAAGACCGAAGCACCTTTGTACTTCCCATAGGCATCACCCTTTGGATCCACCAAAACGATCTTTTGATGGGTTTTAGCAAGAGCAATCATGGCTGACACTTGTTCCAAAGCACCTTTGCCATAATCCGACAAAATAACCACATCGACTTGGGGCAACAGAGCTGCAAAGTGTTTTAACTTTTCCTCTAAGGACTGTTTAGTCGGAGTCTCTTCAAAGTCCAAACGAATGAGCTGTTGCTGTCTGGCGATTACCCGTAACTTCACGGTTGTTGGTACCGCACTATCAGCCTGTAATTGGCTATGAACGCCACTTTCTTGCAGAAGTTGTTCCACCCGTTTACCAGCCTCATCCTGTCCAACCACACCTAGTAGGGTTGTTTTTGCCCCTAATGCGGATGCATTGCGTGCGACGTTTGCAGCCCCACCCAAGCGCTCATCTATTTTTTCTACCTGTACAACTGGTACGGGTGCCTCTGGTGAAATGCGTCCAGTATCACCAAACCAGTACCGATCTAACATGACATCACCCACAACCAAAAGACGGGTTTTGCTAAATTGCTGACGATCGGCTTTTTCTGTAGTCAATTGAATCTCTTTAGTCATTCATTACCCTAATTATGCCGACCAATTCCCTGATATTCAAAACCTAATTCTTTCATTGTTTGTGGCTCATACAAATTACGCCCATCAAAGATAATGGGATTCTTCATCTTTTCCTTAAGGATCTCAAAATCAGGGCTTCTAAAGGCCTTCCACTCGGTCACAATAATCAAGGCGCTCGCTTGATCCAAAGCCTCTTCTGGGGTTTTGACCATTTTTAGCTGCCCTAAGAGAGCGGGCTGATCTTGAAAATCTAACTCAAGGCAACGTTGTGCTTCTGGCATCGCAACCGGATCGTGCGCCACAACAGTAGCGCCCCGCTTGACGAGCTCAGCAATAATCAAACGGCTTGGCGCCTCTCGCATGTCATCGGTATTTGGTTTAAATGCCAAGCCCCAAAGTGCAAATTGGTGTCCCTTTAAGTTTTCGCCAAACCGCTGAACGATTTTATCGATCAAGATGGTTTTTTGTGCCTGATTCACTGCCTCGACAGCATCAAGAATCTTTAGATCACGCCCATACTGTTGCGCAGTTTGAGACAGTGCTGAAACATCCTTTGGAAAACAGGATCCACCATATCCAGTTCCGGCGTATAGAAAACCATAACCAATACGAGAGTCTGAGCCGATTCCTTGTCGCACTGCCTCAATATCGGCACCAACTACATCCGCTAAATTAGCCAACTCATTCATAAACGAAATTCGGGTAGCTAACATTGCATTAGCCGCATATTTTGTTAATTCTGCACTTTTTACATCCATGTAATAGGTGCGCTCATGGTGACGATTAAATGGAGCGTAGAGCTTACGCATCATCTCTTTTGCTCTTAATCCAGCTGCATCATTATTTGTACCAATCACAATCCGATCCGGTCGCATGAAGTCCTCGACAGCGGCACCCTCTTTCATAAACTCAGGGTTAGAAACGACAGAGCACAAAGTTGGATCAAGATTTCGTTTTTTGAGCTCTTCTTGAATAGCGATAGTCACTTTTTCTGCAGTGCCAACAGGGACGGTAGATTTGTCCACAATGACTTTTGGACTAGCCATATATTTACCAATGTTACGAGCAGCTGCGATGACGTACTGTAAATCCGCTGAGCCATCTTCATCTGGGGGAGTGCCAACAGCAATGAATTGAATATCGCCATGAGCCACTCCAGCAGCAATATCGGTAGAAAACTGAATGCGTCCTGCTGCGCGATTACGCGCAATCATCTCTTGAAGACCAGGCTCATAAATGGGAACTCCACCAGAATTTAAGATATCGATCTTTTTTTGATCAACATCTAAGCAAAAGATACTATTGCCAAGCTCGGCTAAGCAAGCGCCAGTAACAAGTCCTACGTATCCACTACCAACAATCGTTACTTTCATTTCACTCCTTAGAAAATGTGATTATCTCTAGCCATTTTGAATAATTTCTTACATGGACGGCCCGCTTGGTACGGCCCCCTCAGTTCGCCTTGGAGAATAGGCTTCCCAATGATTACAACCAGGGCATTGCCAGTAAAAGCGTCGCGCCCTAAAGCCGCAGTTACCACAGGTATAACGAGCCAATGCTGTAGTGCGCTGCTTTAATAATCCAAGGGTAGATTTCAAATCCGATACTCGAGCCTCTGGGCCAGTGACCTCGGCAAGTGCTAGACGAGTTTCTGCCAATTTTGAGAGTGCGCTCAAGGTGGGGGAGTGCTGCATGACCTCAACCAACATCTGCTCTGCCGCTTGAGCACCGCGGATTTGCATTACATGCTTATGCACAATGTCCAATAGTTCACCGATAGCCTGAGTCCTCAAGAGCTTCAATAGTTGATCCAAGCCAATATCAGCTTGATTAACAGCAGTATGAGCTGCCATCCATCGATCTGCTACTAAATGCATATAAGCTGGGTTCTCTCTTGCCACAATACCCCACACCTCAATTGCCTGTTGTGGGCGCTCCATCGCCAGAAAATAATCGCCCTGCAGAATCAGGCTGCGGGCATGATTTGGAATCGCCTGTAGTGCCCTATGAATACTATTCTCGGCCTCTGGCATATCCTTGCGCCTGAGTGCATCCCCAGCAATTTCACAATAGAACTGAGCAATTTCTAACTGATGACTTTTATCTTGCAAGTCTTGTAATTCGGTTGCAGCAATAATTGCTTTCTTCCAATCTTTCTCAATTTGGTACATCTCCAACAAACTTTCCTTTGCTGGTACAGCATATTTACCCTGGCCTACTTGATTTAAAGATGCCTCCGCACGATCCAATAAGCCTGCACGTAAAAAGTCTCGGCCTAATTCATAAGCAGCATGATCACGGTCACGCGGCTTAATATCCTCGCGACTTGCTAAATGCTGGTGCACACGGATGGCTCGCTCGGTTTCACCCCGACGTCGAAACAAATTTCCCAATGAAAAGTGGAGGTCTACGGTTTCTGGATCGAGTTGCGCTACCTTCACCAAAGTCTCGATCGCCTGATCAGGCTGCTCATTCAGTAAGAGGTTTAGACCCTTAAAGGTGGAACGCTGTTGCTTTAGTCGCTCACGCTCATCTTGACGGGACTCCAAACGAAGATCCCATCGAGATGCAAGCCAACCCAAACCAAAAAAGATAGGGATTAGAAGCAACCAACCGGTTTCAATTTGGATCATAGTGAGTGGCTAATAGAAAAACATTTTTTAGATCTGCAACAGATCTGCCACCACGGGACTAGGCACCCGAATTTCCTTTGTCGGTGATTAGCTTTTGATTAAGTGGTTTGTAATCAACTCGCTCACGCAGTTCCTTGCCAGGTTTAAAGTGTGGCACGCGCTTTTCAGGAATCAATACCTTCTCACCAGACTTAGGATTGCGGCCAGTCCGCGCTGGACGATGATGCAGAACAAAACTTCCGACTCCACGTAATTCAATCCGCTTGCCCTCAGCTAGGGCCTGGGTCATAGTATCCAGTAATGTTTTGACAGCTAACTCAACGTCACGAGGCAAGAGTTGCGGAAACTGCTCCGCAAGACTCTCGACCAACTCGGAACGGGTAATAGCTTGATGCTCTTGATCTGACATAGTCTAATTAGCCCGCCACTCATAGAGTGGCGGAATCACTTTAGCTTTGGTTATCCATCTTCGCTTTTAACAAGGCGCCTAAATTTGTTGTGCCAGAGCCAGCATCACCCTGCAACTTATTCATGGCATCCTGTTGATCTGCGCTATCTTTTGCCTTGATTGACAAATTGATTGAGCGAGACTTGCGATCAATATTGATAATCATGGCAGATACAGTATCGCCCTCTTTCAGAGCATTACGTGCATCTTCCACACGATCGGTTGAGATTTCAGAAGCGCGGAGATAACCCTCGACTTCATCAGCCAAATGAATCACAGCGCCCTTGGCATCAACACTCTTCACGGTACCGGTTACCAAGCTACCTTTGTCACTGGTGGATGTGAAATTATTGAATGGGTCACCTGACATCTGCTTGATACCAAGAGAGATGCGCTCTTTCTCGACGTCAATAGCCAGAACCACAGCCTCAAGCTCGTCGCCCTTCTTGAAGGCTTTGACTGCTTCTTCGCCAGGCTCATTCCAAGACAAGTCAGACAAATGAACAAGGCCATCGATACCGCCAGGCAAACCAATAAAGACACCAAAATCGGTAATCGACTTAATAGCACCTTTAATCTTGTCGCCCTTCTGATGGCTGCGTGAGAACTCTTCCCAGGGATTCGCTTTGCACTGCTTAATACCCAAGCTAATCCGGCGCTTATCTTCATCAATATCCAAGACCATCACTTCAACTTCGGTTCCCAAAGAAACTGCTTTGCTTGGAGCAACGTTCTTATTGGTCCAATCCATTTCAGAAACGTGTACTAGACCCTCGATACCGCTTTCGATTTCAACAAACGCGCCGTAATCGGTTAGGTTGGTTACCTTACCAAAGAGTCGTGTGTTAGGAGGATAGCGACGTGCAATTCCAACCCATGGATCATCGCCTAATTGCTTAATACCCAAGGAAACACGGTTCTTCTCTTGATCAAACTTAAGGATCTTGGCGGTTACTTCCTGACCGACCGTCAACATCTCGCTGGGATGACGTACGCGTCTCCAAGCCAAATCGGTGATGTGTAACAAGCCATCAATGCCGCCTAGATCAACGAATGCACCGTAATCAGTAATGTTCTTAATAGTGCCTTGAACAACGCTACCTTCTTGGAGGTTAGACATCATCTTGGCACGCTCTTCACCCTGGCTAGCCTCTACGACAGCACGACGTGAGAGCACAACGTTATTGCGTTTACGGTCTAGCTTAATAACCTTAAACTCCATGGTCTTGCCCTCGTAAGGACTAGTGTCCTTGATGGGACGTGTATCGACCAATGAGCCTGGTAGAAATGCGCGGATGCCATTGACCATCACAGTCAAGCCACCCTTGACCTTGCCAGTCACTGTACCGGTGACGATTTCTGCACCTTCGAGCGCTTTCTCAAGGTTCATCCATGAAGCTAAGCGCTTCGCTTTATCACGCGATAGGATGGTGTCGCCATAACCATTTTCCAGCGCATCAATTGCGACTGAAACGAAATCACCAGGATTGACTTCGAGTTCACCCTGGTCATTT
>JAIXPN010000052.1 GCA_027486235.1 Burkholderiaceae bacterium | reverse complement strand
TTTTTTTTTTTTTTTTTTTTAAAGAAATGCTGAAAGGCTTTGATATTCAGGATGGTTATGGTATTCAATTGCTTCAACGTAGTGGTGTGCCATGCGCAGTAATCACAGGGCGTCACTCCAAAATGGTCTTGGGACGATGTGATGAGCTTGATATCCGACACGTGTTTACGGGTGTAAAAGATAAGATCACTGCGCTCGAAGAACTTTTAAAGCGCACTGCTTTACAGGCAAGCGATCTTGCCATCATGGGTGATGACTGGCCTGATTTACCAATCCTAATGAGGGCTGGTTTGCGAATCGCACCGGCACAGGCTCATTCTGAGGTATGTCAAATTGCACATTACATTACCCAAGCAAAAGGTGGCTTTGGCGCCGTACGCGAAGCATGCGATTTAATCCTTAAAGCTCAGGGCCAATATGAAACTCTTTTGTCCGCAGCAAAAGGTCAGTCCTCGCCATCATGAAATTGACTAGTCAGCAAATTTCTCAATTTCTAATCCGTGGAGTACTACGGATTCTGCCCTTTTTGATTATGGGCTCACTGACCCTTGCAACCTTTTGGTTAGTAAAAAGAAGTGCCCCGCCAGAATCGCTGGCTTTAGCTAGAGTGCCACAACATGTGCCGGACTACATTCTGAAGAACGCATCCTTATCGAACTTAAATGAACTCGGTCAGACAAAGTATCGCCTACTCGGAAACAAACTAGTTCACTTTGAAGACGATGCCTCCATGGACCTAGAGCGGCCCAGAATGCGGGCTTTTCAAGAGCAAGGCCCGCCCGTAACCGTTAGGGCAGATCGTGGGCACATCGATGGCGACCTGACCATTTTGGATCTCTATGAAAATGGAGAAATCTATCGCCCAGCACAAGAAGCAATTGGTAATGCCAAAGCCTCACCTAGACTATTAGCTCGCTCGAGCTATTTTCAGGTTCTTATCAATGAGGATATTGTGCGAACCGATAAACCATTGGAACTACAGCAAGGTATGTCGATCATGAATTCGACTGGAGGAGGCACCTTTAATAACGTTCAACAAAGTGTGACCTTGACTGGACAGGTGCGTGGGCGAATTGAGCCTTCTGAGCAGCGAGGACGCAATTGAAAACTGTTTTTATTGTGCTTTTGCTTTCATCATCCCTTTGGATGAGTAATGTTCATGCAAATAAAAATGATCAAGATAAGCCCTTGATTGTGAATGCGGATCGCGTCGATGTTGATGATGTCAAACAAAACTATGTGCTGAGCGGCGATGTGTTGTTAATTAAAGGATCCATGATTGCTAAAGGGGATAAAGGCAACATTCAAGTTGATCCGCAAGGTTATCAAAGCATCGATCTCAAGGGTAAAGTGGAATCCCTTGCATCAATGCGCCAACGACGCGATGGTATTGCTGAAGAATTTATGCAAGGCATTGGCAGAGATATTCTTTATGATGACAAAAAAGAAGAAATCATATTGACTGGCAATGCTCAGGTAAAGCGCTTATTAAATATGCAAATGCTTGACCAGCTACAGGGTTGGCAAATCGAGTATGAAGATATTAGAGAAAGCTATAAAGTAAGGCCTCAAGCAATCGACCCTAATGCTCCACCCCAATCCAGAGCAATCTTAGCCCCCCGTAAGAAAGTCCTAATTAATTAATATGAGCCCCTCCCAACCATCCACTCTACAAGCCGAGGGTCTGCAAAAGCGCTATGGTTCCAGAACCGTAGTGCGCGATGTCAGTATTGAGGTTAAAAGTGGTGAAGTAGTTGGATTACTAGGCCCTAATGGTGCAGGCAAAACAACATCGTTTTATATGATCGTAGGATTGGTTCCGCTCGATGGTGGCGCTATTACCTTGAATGAGAAAAAAATTAGCCATCTACCAATCCATCAGCGCGCGCGCATGGGTCTCTCCTACCTTCCTCAAGAAGCTTCGGTATTCCGGAAGTTAAGTGTGGCAGAAAATATTCAAGCGGTTCTTGAGCTTCAGGAATACGAAGGGAAGTCTCTGACTAAGAAACAAATACAGGTACGGCTCGATGAACTGCTGGGTGAGCTACAGATTGCTCACTTACGCAATAATCCTGCCCTCTCCCTTTCGGGGGGTGAGCGACGTCGCGTAGAAATTGCTCGGGCCTTGGCATCACACCCTAAATTTATTCTGCTCGATGAGCCCTTCGCTGGAGTAGACCCGATTGCGGTGGGTGAAATTCAGCGGATTGTTCGTTTTTTACGTGATCGTCAAATTGGAGTTCTCATCACCGACCATAATGTTCGAGAAACCCTTGGAATTTGTGATCATGCTTACATCATCAGTGAGGGCAGCGTCCTTGCAGCAGGCAAACCAGATGAGATTATTCAAAACGATGCTGTAAGAAGGGTCTACCTAGGAGAAAACTTCCGCATGTAATGCACCATTTTGGTGAATTTAAGACTTTTCTGAGAATTAGGTCTTCCTAGAATAGTTTCATGCAATTCTCACTCAGCACACGTCTTAGCCAACAAACCTCGCTTAGCCCCCAAATGCAGCAAGCGGTTCGGTTGCTACTGCTATCGTCCTTAGAGTTAGACATTGAACTTGAAAAGGCCGCTCAAGAAAACCCGATTTTAGAATTCCAATCAAGCCAAACAAGGTTGACCGGAGAATTTGACGTTGATCGCCTTGAAAGTCTTGCCTTTGAATCAACCCTCATTGGCTCCTTAGAACAACAAATTAACTTGCTCGATCTTGATACCCAAACAAAAGGTTTAGTCCATTATTTGGCGGGATGCCTAGATGAGCGCGGCTACCTCGATAGTAGTCTTGAAAACATTACCCTTGAGTTAGCTGAGTTGTTTCAAGAAAGCTATACCTTAGAGCAGGTTCACTCCGCGCTCACTCAACTTCAGCAGCTGGAGCCTGCCGGAATTGGAGCACGAGATTTAAGCGAATGTCTCGTATTACAAATACAGCGGTACTTAGAAAGTATCGACTCTGCCGATCCAGATCGAGAGCCATATCTACTTGCCTTACAAATTTGCCAATCCCATTTGCAGAGAATTGCAAACAATGATTTTTCAAAACTCCGGGTCTTATTAGGCAAATCAGAAAAACAGATTGAAGTTGCGCTCAAAAAAATTAAGCGCCTAAATCCCAATCCTGCAAGTGAATTTGTAAGCACCCCAAATCAGTACATTACACCCGACATCTTAGTAAAAAAACGTGGGGGACTATGGGTTGCCGAACGCAATCCTGAAGCCATCCCAAAAATCTCATTAAATCAAGAATATATAAATATTTTGGGTGAGTACCGCGATAAAAATGCAATTGGTGCGATGCGTCAGAAAATAAGCGAAGCAAAATGGCTTGTAAAAAATATTCAGCAACGCGAGGAATCCATACTGCGCGTGGCCGGAGAGATCGTTGCACGGCAGCAAAACTTCTTTAATGATGGGGATATTGGGATGCGCCCATTGGTTTTAAGAGAAATCGCTGATAACCTAGAGTTGCATGAATCTACAGTATCACGTATAACCAATCAAAAGTATTTAAGCTGCCCCTTGGGATTATTTGAGCTGAAACACTTCTTTAGTAAAGCAATTGCCTCTGAACAAGGTGATGATATCTGTGCAACTGCAGTACAGGCAATCATTAAACGCATCGTTGCACAAGAATTGCCAAGCAAGCCGATTTCAGATAACTCAATTGCCACTATTTTAGAAAACCAAGGATATGTGATTGCGCGCCGAACTGTAGCGAAATATCGGGAGTCTCTGCGCATCCCCGCCATGCATTTGCGTAGGCATTAATCATGGAGGTTTGTAATGAATTTACGCATCAACAGCCGTCATATGGAAGTTACCCCAGCCATTCGGAATCATCTCGAAGGTCGTCTAGAGCGAATCCGCAAGCATTTTGATCATGTAATTGATGCGTCTGCTTTTCTGATGGTGGATAAAGCCAAAGAGAAAGAGTTACGGCAGACTGCAGAACTCACACTGCACCTAAAGGGCAAAGAGCTATTTGCCGAGGCCCATCATGAGAATCTCTATCAAGCAATGGATGCGGTGATTGATAAACTAGATCGCCAATTGGTCAAACACAAAGAGCGAATTCAACACCATCATCATGATAAAAATAAGGTGCAAAGCCTTTCCCAATAGAGACCTATAATAGGAGGTCATGAGTGTTCTGACTGAACTTTTTACAACTGACGGCATCAACCTCAATGGTTTGGCTAAGTCGAAAGCTGAGGCTTTTGAGGATGCCAGTCAGTACTTCGCCAAAAAGCTCAATATCCCCGCAGACACTGTTTTAGGCTTTTTAAATGCCCGCGAGAACCTGGGCACAACTGGCTTAGGTGCTGGTGTAGCAATTCCTCATGGACGTATCAAAGGCCTAAAGCAACCCTACGCTGCCTTCTTTAGACTAAGTAAGCCCATTGAGTTCAATGCGCCTGATGGCCAACCTGTTTGCTTGCTCATTTTTTTATTGGTTCCCGAGAAAGCAACGCAGGAGCATCTTGAAATCCTATCAGCCATTGCCCAATTTCTTTCAGATGCACAGGTTCGCGAACAGTTACAAACTGAATCCAGCACTGAAAAAGTACAGCAACTCATTTGCCACTGGGAAGCCTAAAAATGAGCCAGCAACTTCTACTGGAGGGCGTAACTGCACAACAAATATTCGATGACAACATTGCCGACTTGAAACTATCCTGGATTAGCGGACTGGAGGGGGCTGATCGAAAATTTGATTCGCAAGCAGTGAGGTCTGCAGCTGCGTCATCGGACTTGGTGGGTCACTTAAACATGATTCACCCAAGTCGGATACAAATTTTTGGTCTTCAGGAAGTTGAATACCATGCCAAACTTTCGAGTGGCGAACGGCAAACCCAGATCAGCTCTCTCATTACCAGCAATCCCCCCTGCATTATTGTTGCCGACGGATGCAAGCCCGATGAAGAATTGCAGTTGTACTGCCAGCGCTCCTCAACCCCCCTCTTCTCAACCAGTACATCAGCAGCTGAAGTTATCGATCATCTCCGTTTTTACTTAACTAAAATCGGCGCCCCCTGCATCACCATGCATGGCGTATTCATGGATATCCTGGGTCTTGGCGTCCTAATAACCGGTGAGTCGGGTCTGGGAAAAAGTGAATTAGGTCTTGAATTAATCTCCCGTGGTCATGGCTTAGTTGCTGACGATGCGGTAGATTTCACACGACTTGGCCCAGACTATATTGAAGGTCGTTGCCCAGATATTCTACGTGATCTCTTAGAGGTACGCGGCTTGGGTTTATTAGACATTCGTACAATTTTTGGAGAAACGGCTGTTCGTCGCAAACTTAAGCTTCGCCTCATTGTTCAGCTTGTGCGGCGCAATGATGGTGAGTTTGAAAGATTACCCATTGAATCTCAATTTATTGACGTACTTGATATTCCTATTCGTACTGTAAAAATCCAAGTGGCTGCAGGACGAAATTTGGCCGTACTAGTTGAAGCAGCAGTTCGAAATACCATCCTACAGTTGCGCGGTATTGATACATTAAAAGAATTCATCGAGCGCCAGCGCAATCAAATGAATCTTGATAGCGATAGCAATAAGACCCAGGGTCGTCTTTTATAAGATGCGAATTCAGCTCATTACTGGTATCTCCGGTTCTGGCAAATCAGTCGCTCTGCGAGCTTTTGAAGACTCTGGTTATGACTGTATCGATAATTTACCCGTCTCCCTTATTGAAAAATTAGTTGAGACAATGGAGCTAGAACAACGCAGGCAAATTGCAATTGCAGTTGATGCCCGTAGAGGCGAGTCGATTTTGCAATTACCGGCACTGTTACAAAAATTGCGTTCCAAACACGAGGTAGAGATTCTGTTCTTAAATGCAGATACGAATACTTTAGTGCAACGATTTTCTGAGACAAGACGGCGCCACCCTCTTTCCAATCCAAATGAATCCACGACCTTAATTGATGTGATTGAAAAAGAGCGCGAAATGCTTGCGCCCTTAGCAAAACAAGCGCAACAAATTGATACTGGTCATATTCCCGCCCACACATTGCGGCAATGGATTACAGAGCATCTCAAAGAGAAACCGATTGGACTCGCCCTTATTTTTGAATCCTTTGCCTTCAAAAAGGGGGTGCCCAGTGAAGCTGATATCGTTTTTGATGTACGCTGCTTGCCCAATCCCCACTATGAAGCCCCCTTGCGGGAGCTGAGCGGCAAAGATAAGCCAGTTGCCGACTATTTAGGCGAGTTTCCTGAAGTTGGCCAAATGCTAGCCGACATCAAGGCCTATCTCGAAAAATGGCTGCCTCGCTATTTACAAGATGGTCGAAGTTACTTAACGGTTGCAATTGGCTGCACAGGCGGCCAACATCGCTCCGTTTTTATTGTCCATCAACTGAAAAAGTATTTTTCAGGAAAAAAAGAAATTAACAATGTTTATTTTCTAGAACGTCATCGCGAACTCGACTCTAGAAATAGTCGGATTGGCTGAGGCAAACCAATTTGCCCTAGATGGCTTTTCTTCACCCACATTACATTTCCCGGGGTAAGTGACCATTTTTTTTTCAACTGAAGAATATGGGGATAAATCCTCAGGCGGCGATGACTAAAAATATGGTCAATCGGGTTACATGCTGTCACTGAAATGATTTGCCCATCATTGATGGAAATCTGTTGCTCACCAAGGACAGTTTGCTTGATCAATTTTGGAGCATTACGGAGAGTGATTTTCACAGGGGCCACATCTAGCTGTTCCCAAGGCAACTCAAGCAATGAATACAAGCCACCCCATATTGCTTTGGGTGGCCTACGCTCCAGTAATACAAATTCTCCACATTCGACTAGAAACATCTGTGTCTGAAAGGATGGAGAAGCAGACTTTTTTTTCTTAGCTGGAATTTCATAGACACGATTGCTTTGATAAGCAAAGCAAGATTTCATCATGGGGCATTGTGCGCTGGGCTCCGCCATACACTTGGCCTGCTTTGGCGTGCACCAAGTGGCTCCAAAATCCATCAAGGCTTGGGTATAAACCGGCATCTTCTCTGCTGATTTTGGTAAGAGCTCTTGCGCTTTGAGCCAAAGTTCCTTAGTCGTTTTTTGATTCTGTAGATCACCTGCAATCCCAAAAAAGCGACTTAAGACGCGCTTTACATTTGCATCCAAAATAGGAGTGTGTGCCTGATAGGCAAAAGCAGCAATGGCTCCAGCGGTTGACCGACCAATACCCGGGAGACTTTCTAGTTGATCAATATTGCGTGGAAACTCTCCAGAAAATTCAGTCATGATTGTTTGCGCGCAACGATGTAAGTTTCGCGCTCGAGAGTAATATCCCAGTCCACTCCATAAAGCCATCACCTCATCAATCTGTGCGTTTGCCAGGGACTTCACAGTCGGAAAACGCTTCATAAAAAGTTGATAGCGCTCCTTTACGGTACTCACTTGCGTCTGCTGGAGCATGATTTCAGAGACCCAAATCGCATAGGGATCACGCTTATTCTGCCAAGGTAAGCCTGTACGTCCATATTTAGCGTGCCAACGGATAATCGTAGTTGCGAATGACATGCTTTAACGTCGTTGGCAAATAGGGCAAAAATACGTAGAACGCTGTGCTTGAACAATTTGCACAATAGGTGATTTACAAATTCGGCAAGGTTCATTTGCGCGATCGTAGACCTTGGTTTGCATCATAAAGTAGCCGGGCTCGCCATGCGCATCCACAAAGTCACGCAAGCTACTACCGCCAGCCTTAATCGCTTTAGTCAAAACATCCCGTACCGATTTGGCTAAACGCTCACATTGTGCTTTTGTTAACTTGCCAGCTGGTAGGCGCGGATGAATACCTGCTTCAAACAACGATTCTGAACAATAAATATTTCCCACGCCCACAACAGCCTGACCCGCCAATAAAAAGGATTTCACTGCGACCGTCCGTTTGCGGGAGAATCGAAATAAACGTTCTGCACCTAAATCACCAGCAAATTCTGCAGCAAGTGGCTCGGGGCCTAATTTTTTTAGCAGGGGATGATTGTCGATCGCCCCCTTAGAAAATGGATGCCATAAAACAGCGCCAAATTTACGAGGGTCATGAAGGCGCAAGCTAATCTCACCAAAATGAATCATCACCCGATCGTGTGGTTTAACTCCATCAGCCGTGGGCAGAACCCGCAAAACTCCAGTCATGCCCAAATGAATCAACAAATGGCCGGTATCCATTTTGAGCAATAAATACTTACCTCTTCTCTCAATCGTACTAAGACGCTGACCAAGTAATCGCTTAGGCAACGATTTTGGCACGGGCCAGCGTAGGCGGCCATCCAAGATGCTTACCCCGGATACAGACCGTCCCTCAATATGGGGCTTGATTCCTAGACGAGTGACTTCAACCTCTGGTAGTTCTGGCATAAATGAATTGTAGTTTCGAGGATTAGAATGTGCTTATGAATATGAATTTCATGCATAAACAAGTAAGTCGGCTTGATTTACGAAGCCTCTTTACGCTTTCGCTTGCCCTCATTTTTATTCTGATCTCCCAGCCCTCTTCTGCACAACAGCAAGCAAAGGGGGCTACTGGTGAACAAGTATTTGAAATCTTAGCCTCCGAAATTGCTCTTCAACGGGGTGAGGCGGGCTTGGCTTACCAAACCTACCTAAGTCTTGCACGGCAAACCGGCGAGGCTGATTTGGCACAGCGCGCAATGGAAATTGCCATTGCTGCAAATGCTGCTGATTTAGCTCTAGTAGCCGCACAAACTTGGGATGAACTATCAAAGCCATCACAAACAAGGCCAAAAGAGGTTCTGGTTACACTCCTCATGCTCAATCAGCGTTGGTCTGAATCCGTCAAACCAGCAATTGCCCTCCTAAACCAACAATCGCTTAGCGAGAGGGAGCAAACACTCAAACAATGGCAAAGTTTAATTGGTCGAGCATCGGATGAAAGCGCTGCGATGCGCGCCTATTACAAAATCATCTCGGCTTTAGTGCCCCCACCTAATAATCCTGACATTTTGTATAGCTATGCGCTAGCAGCTGAAAAAGCTGGTCAATTTGAGGTAATGGAAAAAACACTCCGCAGTATCCTCAAAAAGAATCCCAACGATGTCAACTCATTAAATGCCTTAGGCTACTCATTAGCAGATCGAAACATCAAATTATCTGAAGCGTACGAACTCATTTTTAAAGCACATACATTGTCACCAAATGATGCATTTATTTTAGATAGCTTGGGTTGGGTGAACTTTCGTTTAGGCAAAACGTCTCTTGCATTAACCCAACTGCAAGATGCTTTTCGGATGAAGCCAGAAGCAGATATTGCCGCTCACCTTGGCGAAGTACTCTGGGTTTTAAATCGGCCCTTAGAAGCAGAAGCAGCTTGGCGCCAGGGAGAACTAATCGATGCAAATAATCCAACTCTAAAAGAGACATTAAAACGCCTCAAGCCCGATTGGATACTCTCGGTTGATAAGATTGCTAATCAATGGGATGGGCGGTTTGCAGTCAAAATGAGTGACCGCCCCAACAGCAAAACGCAAGGCGGGACTGGCAGTTTTACTCTAAGTAAAAATGGCTACAGCGATACTCTGGAAATACGCAGTCCTATGGGGAGCGCCATTGCTAAGATCGTTATTAATCCAGGCGAGGCAATTTTAGAACGCGATGGTCAGAAAGTTACAGCAATTGATGCCGATACGCTATTACAAAATACGCTTGGTCTACCACTGCCGGCACGGGGCTTATCTAACTGGCTGAATGGTCAAGTACGCCCTGGTAGCGCAGCGCGCCTAGAGCGCGATGAACGAGGACAAGTAAAAAATATTCGGCAAGATGGATGGAATTTGGCATATGTTTGGAGTGAAGCCAAAAAGATCGAGCGTTTAAGCATGACTCGCAATACCAATACGGGCACGATTGATGTGCGATTGATTTTTGACCAAGTGAATGAGTAAAGAGATTGAGCTTCTTGCTCCTGCGAAGATAAATTTATTTCTTCACATCACAGGGCAGCGTGACGATGGTTACCATGAACTGCAATCTGCTTTTCAGTTGATTGATTGGTGCGATAGCATCACCTTACGATTCCTAGAGAGTAATGATATTACGAGACCGCTTGGTGCCAATGGGGTTGCTGCGGAAAACGATCTGGTTGTTCGAGCAGCGCACCTTTTAAAAAGGCATACTGCCTATCCATTTGGGGCGTCCATTGCCTTGAAAAAAAATATTCCTATGGGCGCTGGTTTGGGCGGTGGCTCATCCGATGCGGCAAGTGTTTTGATTGGCTTAAATCGACTCTGGGATTTAAATCTTAGTCAATCCGAGTTAATGAACCTCGGCTTAGAGCTTGGTGCTGATGTGCCATTTTTTCTCTTTGGGCAAACTGCATTTGTACAAGGAATCGGGGAGCATCTAGAGGCAATCGAACTCCCTGAGGATCAATTTCTAGTTATATTCCCAGGTAAATCAATCGCCACCAAAGATGTATTCCAAGCAGAAACGTTGACCCGCAATCATGCTCCGATTACAATCTCACACTTTCTTGCCGGCCACTGGTCCGATCCCCAATTTGGGAACGATCTGCAACCAGTAGCTGGCATGATCTGCCCAGAGGTAAATCGAGCATTAGATTGGATCTCGCAGCAACTTCCTAATTCGGCAAAAAGAATGTCCGGGTCTGGCAGTTGTGTATTTGTTGCTGTACCCAAAGTACTCGGCACAAATGAAATCGATCACATATTGCAAAAACTTCCCTCTGGGTGGGTAGGTCGGCTTGTTCGGGGATTAAAACAAAATCCCGCTTACAATTCGGTTTAATCAGTAGACGCCACAGGGGAGTCGCCAAGTTGGTCAAGGCACCGGATTTTGATTCCGGCATGCGAGGGTTCGAGTCCTTCCTCCCCTGCCATCGTTATGATTGATAACCAACAAAAAGCCAAGACCATGAACTCTGACGCGCTCACCATCTTTACTGGCAATGCCAATCCAGCCCTTGCCGAGGCAGTAGCCAAACAAATGAAGCTGGAGCTAGGAAAAGCCTTCGTTGGGCGTTTTTCAGATGGCGAGATTCAGGTTGAAATTCAAGAGAATGTCAGGGGTAAAAACGTTGTTGTGATCCAATCCACCTGCGTTCCTACAAACGACAACCTCATGGAACTGATGATCATGATTGACGCCCTTAAACGGGCCTCCGCAAACCGAATTACCGCCGTTATCCCCTATTTTGGCTATGCCCGGCAAGATCGTCGCCCACGCTCTGCTCGCGTTGCCATATCAGCTCGTATTGTGGCCAATATGCTCCAGTCCGTTGCCGGTGTTGAAAGGGTTCTAACCATGGATTTGCATGCAGATCAAATTCAGGGATTTTTTGATATCCCCGTCGATAATATCTATGCCTCCCCGGTCCTTTTAGGCGATCTAAGAGCTAAGAACCAGGCTGATTTAACCGTGGTCTCGCCCGATATTGGCGGCGTCGTTCGTGCCCGAGCATTTGCCAAGCAATTAAGCTGTGATTTGGCCATTATTGATAAACGACGTCCCAAACCCAATGTTTCTGAGGTGATGCATTTAATCGGTGAAGTCGAAAATCGCCATTGCGTCATCATGGACGACATCATTGATACCGGCGGCACTTTGTGCAAGGCTGCCGAGGTCCTGAAAGAACGTGGCGCAAAAAGTGTGACTGCCTACTGTACCCACCCTGTCTTATCAGGGGGCGCCGCAGCCAGAATTGCCAATTCTGAGATCGATGAGTTAGTGGTCACTGACACCATTCCACTCAATGCGGATGCGAAAGCTGTTAATAAAATCAGGCAGTTAAGTGTTGCCCCCATACTGGCTGAGACCATCTCTCGGATCACTAAAGGCGATTCAGTTATGTCGCTTTTTGCTGATTAAAGCCCAAAACTAGGCATTTTTGGAGGTTTTTTAGGCCTTTCGGGCTATAATCGAAGGCTTTCCGTTTGGTCGCGAACGGAAATTAACCTTCTTAGGAGTCATCATGAAAGTAGTTGCATTTGAAAGAAGCGTACAGGGCACTGGTGCGAGCCGCCGCCTGCGCAATTCTGGGAAAACCCCCGGGATTATCTATGGCGGAAAGCAAGTATCTCCCTGCGCAATCGAGTTAGACCATAACGCCTTATTCCACGCTCTGCGTAAAGAGGCCTTCCATTCCTCCATTTTGGACATTGAACTCAACGGTAAATCACAAAAAGCCTTGCTGCGTGATTACCAGATGCATCCATTTAAACCTCTCGTATTGCACGTCGATTTTCAACGTGTTTCTGCGACAGAAAAAATTCATATGCGCGTACCTCTGCACTTCAAGGGCGCCGAGGACTCTGAGGCTGTTAAATTCGGTGGCGCGGTTGTTAGCCACATTGCGAATGAGCTGGAAATTACCTGCTTACCGGCAGACCTCCCCGAGTTCTTGGAAGTGGATCTCAGCAAAATTGTGGTTGGTCAATCCATTCATGCAAAAGATGTTTCTTTACCCAAAGGTGTTTCACTGGTCTTGCATGTCGAACAAGAAAACCCTGTTATTGCTAATGCACGTATTCCAACGGTTAAAGCAGAACCAGAGCCAAGCGCAGTTGCTGCTGCGCCTGCTGCTGATGCCACAGCAGCGGCGGCTGGTGATAAAGATGCAAAGGATAAAGAGGCAAAGAGTTAATCTCCCTTTTCCACTTGCTAAGAACCCGCCTTGTGCGGGTTTTTTTATGGTCAGAGGTGACTCGTTTATAGTTGGATGATTAACAAAATATCGATCGCATACTGCATATGATTCGTTTAATCGTTGGCCTTGGAAACCCAGGCTCTAAACATGAGCATGATCGCCACAATGCAGGCTTTTGGTTTATTGAGCGTCTCGCCCAGCAAAATAAACAGGTTTTGCAAACAGAAAAGCGCTTTTTAGGCCGCGTTGCGAAGATCCAATTAGAGGGTCACGATATTTACCTATTAGAACCTGATACCTATATGAACCTGAGCGGTGAATCAGTTGGACCGCTGTGCCGTTTTCATAAAATCTCTCCCCAAGAGGTCTTGGTGGTTCATGATGAGTTAGATTTAAAGCCAGGGACCGCGCGTCTGAAACAAGGTGGTGGTAACGGTGGCCATAATGGGCTCAAAGATATTCAATCGCATCTTTCTAGCCCTCAATTTTGGCGCTTACGCTTTGGAATCGGCCACCCTCGAGATCTTCCAGGAGGCCAATCCAAAATGGATGTTGCCGACTATGTATTAAAAAAACCGAGTAGTGAAGAACAAAGCAAAATCGACCAATCCATCGATAAAGCCTTAAAAATACTCCCCTTGTTACTTAAGGGAGACACTCAAAATGCCATGCAGGTGTTGCATGGCCCAGACTGATGGTTGCCTAAGTGTTTGCTTTCGCTTTAATTAGGATTTGATACTTACTCAATAGCTGTTCCTGAGTTTCTAAATAATCTGGATGCAAGGGAATGCAATCAACGGGGCATACTTGACGGCATTGAGGCGCATCAAAATGGCCAACGCACTCAGTGCATTTATTCGGATCAATCTCGTAGATTTCAAGCCCCATATAAATTGCATCATTAGGGCACTCGGGCTCACAGACGTCACAATTGATGCACTCGTCTGTAATCATTAAGGCCATGGCTTACATCCTTCATTTTGAATCAAGATCAGGATAGCTTATCTTAATTTGGCTTGCGCGTTCTTCTTATGTAACCATTTTTCGACCGAGGGGAAGACAAATTTACTGACGTCCCCGCCCATCAAGGCAATCTCACGGACAAACGTACCAGAAATAAACTGATATTGATCAGAGGGTGTTAAGAATAGGGTTTCTACATCGGGCAATAAATATCGGTTCATCCCGGCCATCTGAAACTCATACTCAAAATCAGAAACTGCCCGCAGGCCACGCACAATTACTCTAGCATTGTGTTCCCTTGCAAAATCCTTGAGCAAACCAGAAAAGCCTGCAATCTCAACATTGGGATAGTGTCCCAGTACCTCTTTAGCAATTTCAATACGCTCATCAAGAGTAAAAATTGGCTTTTTGCTTCTACTATCAGCAACTCCAACGATCAACTTGGTAAAAATACTGGATGCCCGACGCACCAAGTCTTCGTGTCCTCGTGTGAAAGGATCAAAGGTTCCTGGATAAACAGCTATGGTCATAAAAGCACCCCTTTTTAAACTAAATAATGATGAGTTTAGCCCGAAGTATGCCTAAATAATGCCGCTCTTGTCTGGGCAGTTTGCATCTGACGTACACAGGTCCAACCTACCAGTAATTTCTCAAGTTCAGATAACTCCTGCGTAATCGAGGATTCGATATAAATTCCTCCTCCAAATTGATCATCGCATATGCGCCCGGCCTCGATAACGGCAGCCTTCAATACCTCAGGCTGACTAAATGGGGGATCAAGGAGTACCAAATGATATGAATCCTTATCCAATTGACGCATATAGGCAAGGCCATCTCCCTCAATGATTTCCAAATGGCCTGTGATTGGGGAGGAAATCAATTGTTGATATTGGGCTTGTAGCTGTTTAAATGTTCTTTTCTCTTTTTCGATGAGTACGATTTGATTTGCGCCCCGCGAAGCGGATTCAAATCCAAGCGCTCCTGACCCAGCAAAAACATCCAGAACCTTGAGACCACTTAAATCCTGACCCAGCCAGTTAAAGAGAGTTTCTCGAACCCGATCAGAGCTTGGACGCAATCCCTCTTGTTGTAAAACTGCAATCTGTCGACTTCGCCAAACGCCCCCAATAATGCGGACACGGTTCGAATGGCTTTGCAATTATTGAGTCCCACCGACCAAAATACTAATCATGCGACGCATATCCAAGTGACGCTCAAATGCGGCTCGCACATCCTCTTTCTTAACAGCCGCAACCTGTTTGGTCCATGTCTCTAAAGTATTTAAAGGTAAGCGGTTCCAGGTAATGGAAGATAGGTTTTCTAGTAATTTGCGATTGCTATCTAAACGCAATGGATAACCATTAATTAAGTTTGACTTTGCAGCAGCTAACTCTGCATCCGTTGGACCCTCTTGAATGAAACGCGCTATCGTTGCTTGCAAGACCTCCAAAGCCTGATTAGCTTGATCGTTGCGGGTTTGCAAACCAGCCTCAAAACTACCTGTATCTCGACCAGGTTGAAAGTAACTAAACACACTATAGGCGTAGCCACGCTTATCGCGCACCTCACCAACTAAGCGAGATACGAAACCACCTCCACCCAATACATAGTTACCCACTAATAATGGGAAAAAATCAGGATTATTGCGGGTGATTGCGGTCATGCCCATCGCAATATGAGTTTGCTGTGATTGAAACGGAATGCGTATCAGTCGATCTGCCTCAGGAGTGATCGGCGAGCGAGCAAATGGAGGAAGTGCTGGTATAGCTGGGCCATGTTGCGGTAACTGCGCAATCAACTTCTCGGCAATTTCCTTTGCTGCCTTAGCATCTAAATCTCCAACCATATTGATGATGATGCGATCCTGTCGGTAGAAATCGCGATGAAACCGTTTGAGATCATCAGCACCAATAGCAGCAATTGAGCTCAAACTGGGTGACTCTGCAAGAGGATAATCGCCAAAGAGCTGCTTCCGAAAGCGTTTTTGTAATACGACCTCAGGCTTCGTATCGCCCTCTGCAATTGCAGATGTAATACGTTGTTTTTCACGAGCAACAATTTGAGCATCAAAAATTGGTTTACTTATAGTAGCTACCAATAAATCCAAAAGGGGATTAAAAATATCGGATTTACTTAAGGAGCGAGCCCGAATCAGTGCGCGCTCACCCGATGCAGAAGCGCTAATACTTGCGCCCAAATCAGCAATCGCATCTGCTTGCATGGCTTCATTTAAAACCCCACCACGCCACTCAACCCCTCGTGTTAATAGGGCTGCAGTCAAGCCAGCTAAGCCAGTCTTATCCTTGGGATCATAGCGGCTGCCAGCGTCTACGCTTAGCTCAATATCAATCATGGGGATTGTATTGGTCTGTATTAAATAGGCCTTGGTGCCGTTACTAAGCGATATTTCTTGAATCGGTAATAGAGCAAATGCATTGCCCATCAATACCGTGGTAAGCGCGCCCACAAATATTTGCAAATACCGTAATGAATTCATATTGAATATACCCACGAGATTAACCTCAATGTCGCAGCCCACTCGGGCTTGATTTAGGATTGGCAAGCATCGTTCGTGGCTGGGGATCTAAAGTCACCACAGTTAAACCATCTTGAATAAAGAATTTCTTAACAACATTTTTGATTTGTTCTGAATTGATTAATTGCACTCTTTCAATCATGCGATCAATCTCCCTCCAGGAGACATAGGCAATCTCAGAGCTACCGATTTCCATCGCCTGAGCAAAAATAGAGTCGCGCTTATAAATTTGTGACGCCAAAAGTTGTGCTTTGATTCGCTTTAGCTCAGCCTCTGTAATTCCCTGATCTGCAATCTCTTGAATAGATTGCAATATGCCCTTTTCTAAATCAATCACTGTTTGACCTTTTGCAGCAGTAGCGCTAATGACAAAAAGCTCTGGCCCGCGACTAATGAGGTCGTAGCTTGCCCCTGCGTTATTTGCCAAACGTTTATTGCGGACTAACTCACGATTCAGTCGTGAATTATCATGGCCACTGAGGGCAGCAGATAAAACCTCCAAGGCATATGGCTCAACATCATCCATTTTTTTCGGATCTAATTTAGGAACCTTCCAGGCCATCATGATCTGGGGACTATCTGCAGGAGCTTTTAAATTGACACGCTTCTCGCCTTTTTGTTCTGGCTCGATTTGGGGTTTACGTTCTGGTAGTTGCTTGGCTTGAATAGGCCCATAAAATTTTTCAACGAGGGTCTTTACTTCAACTGCCCTGACGTCACCAACCACCACCACAATCGCGTTATTGGGCGCATACCAATCGCGATACCATTGCCTCGCATCATTGGCCTTCATATTTTGTAAATCATCCATCCAGCCAATGATTGGATGACGATAAGGCGAACTAATAAAGGCTGTTGCCATCATTAACTCCTGCATCAGACTCGTCGGATTATCTTCGGTGCGCAAACGCCGCTCTTCCATGACTACCTGAATTTCTTTATTAAATTCCTCATCAGAAAAATTCAGATTAGCCATTCGATCTGCTTCCAAACGCATTACATCGGCAAGCTTTGATTTCTCAATTTGCTGAAAATAGCCTGTGAAGTCACGCGCTGTAAATGCATTCTCACGACCCCCTACTGCTGCAACCATCCTAGAAAAGTCGCCCGATTTAACTGTCTTAGTACCCTTAAACATCATGTGCTCTAAAACATGGGCTACCCCTGTTTTGCCATTCACCTCATCCATCGAGCCAGCCCGATACCAGACCATATGAGCAACGGTGGGAGCACGTCGGTCTTCGCGCACAATTAAACGCAAACCGTTCTTGAATTGGTATTCATGGGTATCCGCTTTATTTGCTCTTACCTCACTTGCCGGTAAGCTTAAGCAAATGCTCAGAACTAAAGCGCTGAGGGGTGCAAACTTAGAAATGAATTTATGGAGCATTTGAGTGACTATCATCACATTATCGACGTCGTCATGAACTTGTTAAGATGTACCTAAAGGATTGTATCGACAATGTTTGGTTTACGTAAAACGCTAGGCTCTCTATTTGGGCTCAATAAGGTTGATGAGGCCTGGTATGAACACCTTGAAGAGCTCCTATTAAAAGGGGATGTTGGCGTTGCCACGACTGATTTACTCATCACCAGCCTTCGTAAAGCTGCCAAATCACAATCCATTACAAATGCTGAGGACTTAAAAGGGGTGCTAGTTCAAGAGCTTAGCCGCCTTCTTGCACCGCTTGAAGACCCCCAAAACCCCCTCATGTTTCCACAAACAAATCATCGACCTGAAATCTGGTTGATTGTTGGCGTCAACGGTGCTGGCAAAACAACCACCATTGGCAAACTGTGCCACCATTTTCAAGCGCAGGGCAAATCGGTGTTATTAGCGGCAGGCGATACCTTTAGGGCGGCTGCTCGCAATCAATTGAAAGAATGGGGCGAGCGCAATCAGGTCCAGGTTTTAAGCCAAGAAAGTGGAGATGCGGCTGCAGTGGCTCATGATGCTATTCATGCGACCATCTCACGCCAAATCGATCTTTTATTCATTGACACAGCCGGTCGCTTAGCGACCCAGGCTAACCTAATGGAAGAGCTCAAAAAGGTGAAACGGGTAATCTCCAAAGTGATACCTGACGCACCCCATCGTATTGTTTTAGTTTTAGATGGCAATACTGGTCAAAATGGTATTTCCCAAGTTCGCGCATTCAAAGAGGCTATTGGCCTTAATGGAATCATCGTGACCAAATTGGATGGGACTGCTAAGGGCGGAGTGATCTGCGCTCTAAGCAAAGCTCTAGAGCAGCCATCAGGCTTAGGCGGCGGGCCAGCCGATACCTGCGTCTATGCTTTAGGCAAAGGGGAGGGTTTACTGGATTTGGAGCCCTTTAAGGCACAGTCTTATGCCAAAGAACTTGTAGAATAGTTATATAAATCATATAGTTATAAACTTATAACTAAATTAGCACTCTCTTGACAAGAGTGCTAAAATAGTCTCATATTAACTCAAGTTAATCCCTTATACGATGACTTTGAAAACCTCTGTGAACGCTAGTAACCCGCGATCATCTTCAAGCCTTGCCTTGGCAATGCCCTCCATGCCCGCTCTTGGGGTAGGTAGTATTGATGCGTATTTAGCGCATATCAATCGCTTGCCGATGCTAAGTGCCGCTCAAGAATTTACTCTAGCCCAAGAGTATCGTCGCACCGAAAACCTCGATGCTGCCCGTCAACTGGTTCTCTCCCATTTACGCTTAGTGGCCTCGGTAGCACGTCAATATCTTGGCTACGGTATACCGCATGCTGATTTGATTCAAGAAGGCAATATTGGCCTCATGAAAGCGGTAAAACGCTACGATCCCAATCAAGGAGTGCGCTTAGTTTCTTATGCCATTCATTGGATCAAGGCTGAGATTCATGAATATATTCTGAAAAATTGGCGGCTTGTTAAAGTGGCAACCACCAAAGCACAACGCAAGCTTTTCTTTAATCTCAGAAGCAATAAGCTCTCAGCCAATGCCCTCACAAGTGCTGAAATTGAATCTTTAGCTAAAGCCCTAGACGTTCGTGGTGCTGATGTAAAAGAAATGGAAATGCGTTTAGCTGGAGGTGAGGTATCTATTGAGGGCGACGATCAGGATGAAGATCACTTTGCACCGATTCACTGGCTTGCTGATGAACGCCATGAACCGAGCACTGTATTACAGCAAAACGATCAATTCGCTTTGCAAGGCCCAAAGCTAATGCAAGCACTAAATTCTTTAGATGAGCGCAGCAAAGCGATTGTTCAGGCTCGCTGGCTTGATATCGATGCTAACGGGCAAGGTAGCAAAACACTCCATGATCTTGCGAAAGAGTATGGCATCTCTGCTGAACGTGTTCGCCAAATAGAAGTGGCAGCGTTTAAAAAACTACGTATGGTTCTAAAGGACGACGAGTCCTTATTGCATTAATTTATCGAAGCAGTATCTTTAGGTCATGGGCAATCGGCTCAGCGCCTTGTCCATGCTTGATATACAAACGAAGATTTCCAGCAGGATCAAAAACATAACTTCCTGCCGTATGGTCAATCGTATAGTTTTTTGGATTACTGCCAGGAACTTTGTTGTAGTACACCCTAAAGTCTTTCGCTATCTTTACCAATGCAGCCTCATTAGCAGGACGCAGGCCTATAAAGCGGGGGTCAAATGCCGGTGGATACTGCGCCATTAGCTCTGCAGTATCTCGCTCTGGATCAACCGTAATAAAAATGACCTGCACACGATCAGCAAGTGGGCCTAAATCTTTCATCACGGCTTGCATCTCAATTAGGGTAGATGGACAAACATCAGGGCAGTGGGTATACCCAAAAAATAGCACTACAGCCTTACCGCGATAATCGGCAATTGTTTTCTCATTACCCTGAGGGTCTAATAATGCAAAGTTATTGCCAAATGATTTACTGCCCGTAATGTCTACATTTTTAAAACTAGCTTGAGAACAGGCCACTAACAAAATCAGCAGGCCGCATGTAAAGAGTTTTCTCATAATGACTATAGATAATGATCAATCAAGATCGCAGCAAACAATAGCGCCAAGTAACTTATCGAATACTTAAAAGTCTTCCTTGCTAACTGATCACTATAGTTTCGATACAGCTGTACAGCATAGTAAACAAAAATGCCACTCAGCACGATTGCTGAAACTAAATAAAAAATACCACTCATGCCATAAACATACGGTAGGATGGATGCCGCTAACAAAATTAAGGTGTAAAGCAATATATTTAAGAGTGTAAAACGCTCGCCATGCGTAACAGGTAACATGGGTAGCCCAGCTTGAACATAATCTTCTCGGCGATACAGAGCTAAGGCCCAAAAATGGGGCGGGGTCCAAACAAAAATGATCAGAACGAGAAGCCAGGCCTCTGCGGAGAGCTGATTGGTTACAGCGACCCATCCCAAAGCAGGGGGCATTGCTCCGGAAAGGCCACCAATCACAATATTTTGCGGGGTAGCAGGCTTTAAGAACCACGTATAGATAACTGCATAACCAACAAAGGTAGCAAAGGTGAGCCACATTGTGAGTGGATTTGTATAGACCCACAGGACTACCATCCCTGCGCCTCCCAAAAGACAGGAAAAAACAATAATTTGAAATGGTGTAATTTCTCCGGTAGCGGATGGTCGCCACGCTGTGCGACGCATTTTGGCATCGACGGCTTGCTCAATTAAACAATTCACGGCAAATGCAGCACCAGCCAATAACCAAATGCCAATGGAGCCCCCAATCAACACAGGCCAAGGCACCATTCCTGGGGTTGCCAAAAACATACCAATAATGGCGCAAAAAACTGCAAGCTGGGTAACACGGGGTTTTGTCAAAACCCAATATTGACGCCAGCGGGGCATCGGGGGGCGGGCAAATGAGCCATTGCTCATGATGCCTCCAGACGGTCGTTCTGCTTACCCGAAAAAAATGAGCAATCGCTCCAGGCGCTCAAACGAATCAAGCAAAATAAGATCGCCGCGGCCCCACCGGTGTGAAGAAGAGCGGCAAGAAGGGGCCAATGAAATACCACATTGGAAACACCAGTGACGATCTGCAAAGCAAGCAGGGCAATAATCGCTTTGCCCCAAAAAGCAATACTGGGGTTTCCACGTCGCAAGGCTGTAATGGCAAGAAACAATAAGACTGCAGAGGCAACAATGGCACCAACGCGATGCGTCCAATGAATCGTGACTAAAGCCGTCATTGGAATTACCTCTCCAGATTTTGCTTGACCCAATTCGCGCCACAAATAAAAAGCATTTTGCCAATCCATCTTTGGATACCACGCACCCATGCATGTTGGAAAATCAGGGCACGCTAGTACAGCATAGTTGGTACTTACCCAAGCCCCTAAAAATATTTGCACGAATAAAGTAATTACCGCAATTAATATCATTGCAATCGGCATATGAGCATTAAAAGTCACTGGCTTAATTGGCCTGACATCATTGCGCTGGGCAAACCATACCATGCTAGAAAAAAGAATCAGTGCTAGGATCAAATGCATACTCACAATAATCGGTTGCAACTTTAAAGTTACAGTCCAAGCGCCAAATGCTCCTTGCAAACAGACCAGGGCTAGTAAAAATAAACTTCCCTTGATTGCCAAAGAGCGATGGGCTCCAATTTGTTTAAACGCCAAGACTACCTGGGCAATAATTAAAACGCCGACACCCATTGCTAAATAGCGATGAATCATTTCCACCCAAGCTTTGAATACGGTGACGGGACCAGTTGGCATGGCAGCCTCAGCAGCCTTAATTTCTGCCATTGCTCTAAATGGATTTGAGGTCCCATAACAACCTGGCCAGTCGGGACAACCCAATCCAGAATCACTCAAACGTGTAAATGCGCCAAATAAAATTAGGTCAAACGTCAAGAAGACAACAACCCAATTGAGTTTCTGGAAAACACCCAAACTCTTTTTGCGCAATAAATAAATAAGAGGCAATCCTGCAAAAATCAGAGCGATGCCAGCGAGCTCTATTACCAATAGAGCTGATTCTGAAATCATATCTTTTCACCTTTGCGATTGAGCTTAAGTAAACGCTCTAAATCTTTTCGCATTCTTACAAAATCCTTTGATTCTGCTTTGTCAGGAAAAACCATCATCTTTTCACCACTCGGATCAATCAGCTGAATTCCTGTGCCCAAATTCTGCTGATTCAGCCAGGCCGACCATGCCGTGTCATTTTTTGGATCGGGAGCAGGAACAATATAAAACCCTGCATTCTCTTGATCGTAGGCCTTCTGAATCTCTGGATCTACGGGCAAACGATCACTAACGACCCAAACGAGCTGTAATCGATTTTTTTGCTTCCCCAATGCAAGGCGTACTTGGCGCATGAGATACAAAATTTCAATACAAGCATCATTGCCTTTACGACATTCACCGGCTGATCTTGATACCAAGAGTGTCCACTTTCCATTGAAAGAAACATCCAACCAGTTTGGATTAATGGCTTGGGGTGGTTGTATCAAAGTCCCGTAGTTTGTTTTTCCGCCTTCAGGCTTAAAAACATAATAGGCTAAATAGGAGGCAATCACAGGGGCAGCGCATGCCAACATTAGCAAAATCATCTGAATTCGACCGCGCCGAGTTCTTGCATCTACTGCCTGTTTATCAACCTGACTAGCCGGTATTAATAAATCCTGATCGTTCACAAAATATATCCCATTAAGACAGTTGATTTTTATTTCGGTAGCGCAACAAACCCGTTGTAAACCAAAAGGCAAGTGCTGCTGCAGCCAAGGCAAACCATTGGAAAGCATAAGCATAATGGCGATCAACCCCGACTGTTGCCGGAGGCCAATTTCTTAATAAGCCATCATTACGATCTGGGTCATTCTGACGGATCACAAATGGCAATTGGGGGTACTTCAACTGCATTGCCTCGTAGGCTAAATCCAAATTCTGCTGGATACGTGGACGATCTCGAGAGTTGGGCTGATCCCCCAGCTCTAAAACCTTTCCAGGCCCTGCAAATGCAACTCCCTCAATCGTAACCCGCCCATTCGGGGTATCAATCGCTGGCAACTGAAGTCGATCCTCCTTATTTCTTGGAGCCCAACCTCGATTTACCCAAATTACCTGTTTAACCGATCCCTCAAGAAGAAAAGGCATCAATACATAAAAGCCAGAGTGCCCCTGACTTTGATTTCCAAGATTTGGTTTTGGCCGATTATCTAACCAAACGATCTCATTGGATAAAAATTGTCCGCTTGCACGCACCGGACGATACTCCACTTCGGCCAAATTCCAAGCTTTACCATTAAGGTCAATCTGCTCTTTAGATGCCATCGCAGTAATTTGATTGGACAAGGCTATTTTTTGCTCAGCACGTCCGAGCTGCCAACGTCCTGCAAGCAAACCGATCGCAATAACCACAATAGCCGCTATCGTGGCCACCCGGCGCTCTACAATAAGGACGGAAAATAAATTCAAGGGCAAGGTACCGCAATGAAATGGATGATTGTTCTGATCCTGCTTGTCATTATTGGCAGTTTAGGATCGGCGTTGTACTTCATGATGAAGGATAAGGGAAATAGCTCCAGAATGGTTCATTCTTTAATGCTACGAATTGGATTGTCGATTGCCTTGTTTATAGGCATCTGGGTCGCCTACTACTTTGGCCTCATTCAATCAACTGGCCTTAAAGTTCCCCAGTAAACGGTAGCGCTTGGCTACCGTTTCCTACATCCAGTAAATAACGATGTAAAGGCCTAGCCAAACAACGTCAACAAAGTGCCAGTACCATGCGGCACCTTCAAAACCAAAATGATTATCTGCAGTGAAATCACCGCGGATTAGGCGTCGCAAAATAATTGCCAACATTAAGCCGCCTAGAAATACATGGAATCCATGAAAACCGGTCAGCATAAAGAAGGTTGAGCCATAAATTCCAGAGGTCAGCTTCAGATTTAAATCCGAGTAAGCATGGATATATTCATAAGCCTGAAAACCTAAAAAGATGACTCCCAAAATCACAGTGGCAAACAATCCATAGATTGCCTGTTGGCGATGTCCCTCACGCAATGCGTGATGAGCCCAGGTTACAGTAACCCCCGAGGTCAGGAGCAGTAATGTATTAATGGTTGGAATAGGCCAAGGACCGATCGTACTAAATTTCTCAACTAAGCCAGTAGGGCCTAAGGTTGGCCATGCCGCTACAAAATCAGGCCATAGTAATTTGTTATCCACATCGCCCAGCCAAGGAACCGTAATGCTGCGGGCATAAAATAATGCGGAGAAGAAGGCCGCAAAGAACATGATCTCTGAAAAAATAAACCAGCTCATCGACCAGCGATAAGAGATATCAACGTTCACTCCATTCTTGCCCGTGTTTGCTTCAGAGATTGCATCCCCAAACCAACCATACAAGACTACCAATATATAAATGACGGCAGCCAAAACCAAGGGACCGCCCCAAGACAATTGATTGACCCACGCGGACATGCCGCCTCCAAAGCCAAGCAGGCCGATACTTGCTAATACAGGATATTTGGATGGGCCTGGAACAAAATAATGAGGAGTGGAGTTCGAAGACATCGTGCTCTTTCTAGCTTAAAAAATTAATTTGATACAACCACTTTAACAATCAACAAAAGAATCGCCATAAAAATAATAGCGCCCAATACACCAGCAATAATGATGTGCACAAAACTGAGGCTAGCAACATCGTTTTGCAAACCTGATTTATTTCGGACCCCAAGAAAGGCCCACAATACAGCACGCATAGATTGAAAAAAATTTAGCTTCTGTTTCATGAGGCGCTCTTCTTATTGGGCTTTGTCTCCGCCACCGGTTTAGCAATACCAGTCTCAAAGAATGTATAAGAAAGAGTAATGGTCTTCACATCTTTTGGCAGATTAGGATCAACAATAAAAACTACAGGCATCTGCCTGATTTGATGCGGGGTGAGGGCCTGCTCTTGAAAGCAAAAACATTCAATCTTTGTAAAGTACTCGGTTGCAGCTTTAGGTGCATAACTAGGAATCGCTTGTGCAGCAACTGGACGATTCATCGTATTGACAACCTCATACACAATCTCATGCATTTCACCAGGATGCACCTCTAAGAAATTCTTGACGGGCTTAAAGGCAAATGGACCGCGACTATTTGAATCAAATTCAATTGTGATCGTGCGTGAGTAGTCAACCTGTGTGTTACTGGGCTTGCTTGCGCCATACGCTCTCACACCATAATTATTTTTACTCGTGACTACATTGATACCTGTCACCTCACATAAAGCTTTATAGAGTGGTACTAGGGCATAACCAAAACCAAACATCAAGATCGCAAGCAAAAGCAGCTTGAGCAAAATTTGTTTGTTGAGGGAGCCTAGGTTGCTAGCCATAAATCAACCAAATATCCAGTACTTCGCAACAATCCCGAAGAAAAAAGCCAGCGCAATCGAGAGCAATACCGCCGCAAGGCGGCGGTTTGTCATCAAAGGATTAGATGGCTGGGTCACAAGACGTTCCGATTAACTAACTTTGGGCGGTTGCTCAAAGGTATGAAATGGTGCTGGCGATGGAACGGACCATTCCAAGGTATTTGCTGTTTCCCATGGGCTGTCAGGCGCTTTTTGGCCATGACCACGATACGCTGGAAGAACCACAAACAACAGGAAATACACTTGCATCAAACCAAAACCCAGACCGCCAATCGAGGCGATTAAATTGAAATCTGCAAACTGAGTTGGGTAATCTGCATAACGGCGGGGCATACCAGCCAATCCCAAAAAGTGCATTGGGAAGAAGGTTAAATTAAAAAATATCATTGAACCCCAAAAATGGACTTTGCCACGGAACTCATCAGCCATACGACCGGTCCACTTTGGGCACCAGTAATAGAAGCCAGCAAACATCGCAAAGAGAGATCCTGCTACCAAGACATAGTGGAAGTGGGCAACGACGTAATAGGTATCTTGCAAACCAATATCAATTGGTGCCATCGCTAAGACGAGGCCGGTAAAGCCACCAATGGTAAATACGAATATGAAACCGATAGCCCACAACATGGGGGTTTCAAATGTCATTGAGCCTTTCCACATTGTTGCCACCCAGTTAAAAATTTTCACGCCAGTTGGCACAGCAATCAACATGGTGGCATACATAAAGAAGAGCTGACCGGTTACTGGCATGCCCGTTGCAAACATATGATGCGCCCAAACAATAAATGACAAGATTGCAATCGAGGATGTGGCATAAACCATCGAGGCATAACCAAACAATCTCTTTCTTGCAAAGACAGGCACAACCTCACTGATGATGCCGAAAGCCGGCAAAATCATGATGTAAACCTCAGGGTGACCAAAGAACCAGAAAATATGCTGATACATCACTGGGTCACCACCACCAGCCGCAGAGAAAAAGCTAGTACCAAAATGGCGATCAGTTAGGACCATCGTAATTGCACCGGCCAGAACGGGCATCACCGCAATTAAAAGATAAGCGGTAATTAACCAGGTCCAGCAGAACATTGGCATCTTCATCAATGTCATGCCTGGAGCGCGCATGTTCAGAATGGTCACAATAATGTTAATTGAACCCATGATCGAAGAGGCGCCCAATAAATGGAGCGCGAAGATTGCCATGTCCATTCCTGGGCCCATCTGTAATGTGAGTGGGGCGTATAAAGTCCAGCCACCTGATGGTGCGCCACCAGGAACCAAGAAGGAACCAAATAGTAATAAAGCTGCTACCGGCAAAATCCAAAAGCTAAAGTTATTCATGCGCGCAAAAGCCATATCGGAGGCGCCAATTTGCAAGGGAATCATCCAGTTCGCAAATCCAACGAACGCTGGCATGATCGCTCCGAACACCATGACCAAACCATGCATGGTAGTTAGCTGATTAAAAAACTCGGGGCGAAGGTATTGCAATCCAGGCTGGAACAATTCCAAACGAATCCCCAAAGCCATCACACCACCAGCCAATAGGCTGACAAAAGAAAAAATCAGGTACATCGTACCGATGTCTTTGTGATTGGTCGCAAATAACCACCGTCTCCAACCATGGGGATGGTCATGTGCGTGATCGTGTGCGTGATCGTGGGTTGTGGATATGGTGCTCATGCTGTGCTCCAGTTCAATATCAATAGATAAAAATATGTCGGTTGTTTACTTAGCTGCTCGAGCTGTAATAAATTCCTGGGTCTGAATCACATCACCCGTTTTATTACCCCAAGCATTTCGTGTGTAGGTCATCACAGCAGCTAAATCGCCATCAGAGATAACACCACCCCACTTAGGCATTGCGCCCTTACCATTAATTAGGATGTTGTAATTCGCTGGTTTGGGTCCAAGCACGACTTTGCTGCCGTCTAAACCTGGGAATGCGCCCGCGCCCTTACCGTTGGCCTGGTGGCAGGCAGCACAATTTGTTGCATATACTTTTGCGCCACGCTCCATTTGTTCAGCCAAGGTATAAACCTTACTAGGATCATCAGCCGTAGCAGCCATTTCTTTTTTCTTTTGAGCAACCCACTGGGTGTAATCCTCATCAGAAACTACCTTGACAACAATTGGCATGAAAGCATGCTGAGCACCACACAACTCTGAACACTGGCCACGATATGTTCCAATCTTGTCTGCCTTAAACCAAGTGTCTCGAACAAAACCTGGAATCGCATCTTGCTTTACACCAAAGGCTGGTACCGCCCATGCGTGGATCACATCATTTGCGGTCGTAATCATGCGGATCTTCTTGTTGACCGGCACAACCATCTCGTTATCGACTTCCATTAAGTAAGTCGGGCTCTTGGGCGCTAAATTATTGATTGCCTCGCGTGATGTCGACAATGTGGACAAGAAGCTAATTCCCTCGCCCTCGCCCTTAATGTAGTCGTAACCCCACTTCCATTGATAACCCGTTGTTTTGATGGTGATGTCGGCATTCGTAGTGTCTTTCATGGCGACTACTGTTTTTGTTGCGGGCAAGGCCATACCAATCACGATGAGCAATGGAATGACGGTCCAAACAATTTCAACCGAAGTACTCTCATGAAATGAGGCTGGCTGTGCGCCTTTCGATTTGCGGTGTTTGAAAATGGAATAGAACATCACTCCAAACACGCCTACAAAAATGATTAAGCAAATGATCATCATGAACCAGTGCAACCAATGGATTTCTTCCATAATTTTTGTTGCTGGCGCTGTGAAATTTAATTGGTTAACTTTAGGGCCGCCAGGCATATCTTGCGCCGCAGCACTAAAACTCCAAATACTGAATCCAAGAAAAAGCCAAATCTTTGCTAACAATTTACTAATGTTCATTTTTTTCTCAAAATTTACCTAGGCAGATAGTGATAAAGCCTATTTGCCAGTCTTGCCATTAATCACAAATTAGACAGGTGATTATAGGATGATTTGCTTGACAGGCGGTAATTTGTGGATTGGGTTGAGGGCAAACCCTATATATCGATAATTAAATGTAAGCGCTTACTTATAAATGAGATATGCAACTATTTACGTTTAATTGCGTCCGGGCGAATATATGCCGTTTTCCCATCGGATTTACTCAAATTCTTCCCCAGAACCCATGCGTGCCCATAAACAATTTCTAGGGTAATTTTTTTTACCGTTGTGCCACTAAATCGATCAGGGAATACTGCTGGGTCTAGCAATCCCAAGGCGCAGGAATCTCGATAGCAAGTGCCGTTGGAATCGAACTCCAAGTGAAGGTATTCCATGTCCATAACTGGATCGGAATATCCTTTTTGCACGAGAGCATCACCAATATCATGCATATCGAGCGCTCCTGGCAGGGCCTGAAGGTGGTCGGCCTCTGAAAAACCAAGCTCCCGCAGCTCTTTTCCGGTATCGGCACCCAAATAACTAAAACAAAGCATGCCCCCTTCAACAATTTGCTGATGGGCCATCTCCAGCCACTCCT
>JAIXPN010000070.1 GCA_027486235.1 Burkholderiaceae bacterium | reverse complement strand
TACTCAAAGACTATCCCGATTGCGCTAAATCCTTATCCAAGTACCGTATTAATCCAGGAAATGTGGGTAAGGGCGCTAAACGTGATCCGCAATTTGCACAGATGATCGAGGCAGCCTGCCATTACGATAAGCCGATTCGGATTGGGGTGAACTGGGGCAGCCTTGACCAAGATCTCTTGGCTCAGATCATGGATGAGAACGCTAAGCTTGCTAATCCAAAAACCTCCCAAGAGGTGATGATTGAAGCATTGATACAGTCTGCCTTGCAGTCGGCATCTAAAGCAATTGAGTTGGGCATGAACCCTGATCAAATTACGCTCTCGTGCAAGGTAAGCGGTGTACAAGATTTGATTGCAGTCTATCGTGATCTTGCAAGACGTTGTGATTACTCCCTGCATTTGGGCTTGACTGAAGCGGGCATGGGCAGCAAAGGCATTGTGGCCTCGACCGCAGCCCTCTCCGTTCTCTTGCAAGAGGGTATTGGTGACACCATTCGGATTTCATTAACACCTGATCCAGGTGCTCCGCGCGAGAACGAAGTGATTGTTGGTCAAGAGATCTTGCAAACCATGGGTCTGCGTAATTTCACGCCGATGGTGATTGCGTGCCCTGGTTGTGGTCGCACCACCAGTACAACGTTCCAAGAGTTGGCTGCCAAGATCCAGTCGTATTTGCGACAGCAGATGCCGGTCTGGAAAAAAACACACCCCGGGGTGGAGAACATGAACGTTGCAGTGATGGGCTGTATCGTGAACGGCCCCGGCGAGAGTAAACATGCCAACATTGGTATCTCTTTGCCTGGAACCGGCGAGACCCCTGCGGCACCCGTATTTGTTGATGGCGTGAAAGTCAAAACCTTGCGGGGCGAAGGTATCGCGGAAGAGTTTCAGCAAATCGTTGATGAGTACGTCAAGACCAACTACCATGCAAAAAATTAGCGCCATTCGTGGCATGAACGATGTGCTGCCCAGTCAGTCGGCAGCATGGTCTCACTTAGAGAGAACATTAGACGATCTGACCCGTGCCTATGGCTACGAACAGATTCGTACGCCGATTGTGGAATCCACTGCCTTATTCCAACGCGGTATTGGCGAGGTTACTGATATTGTCGAGAAGGAGATGTATTCCTTTGAAGATCGACTCAATGGTGAGCAACTCACTTTGCGCCCCGAGGGAACCGCAGCCATCGTACGTGCGGTGATTGAACACAATCTAATCTATGACGGCCCTAAGCGTCTTTGGTACACCGGACCAATGTTTCGGCATGAGCGTCCACAACGCGGTCGCTATCGGCAGTTTCACCAATTTGGTATTGAGGCATTGGGCTTTGCGGGTCCCGATGTTGATGCAGAAATCATCTTGATGGGCCAGCGTCTGTGGGATGAACTGGGCTTAAAAGGTGTCCGCCTTGAGATTAACTCCTTAGGCCAAGCCGAAGAGCGCTTGCAACATCGTGCCGCCTTAGTAAGTTATTTGACCCAACACCAAGCGCAATTGGATGAGGACTCGCAACGTCGCTTGCAAACCAACCCTCTACGGATTCTGGATTCTAAAAATCCCGCAATGCAATCTCTGATCGAGGACGCTCCTAAATTATTGGAGTTCCTCGGAGCCGAGTCATTGGCTCACTTTAATTCTGTACAAGCCTTACTGAAGGCCAACAATATCCCCTTCAAGATTAATCCTCGCTTAGTGCGTGGCTTGGACTATTACAACCTCACGGTATTTGAGTGGATCACCGATGCTTTGGGAGCACAGGGCACAATTGCCGGTGGTGGTCGCTATGACCCCCTCATCGAGCGCATGGGTGGTAAGGCTGCTCCCGCCTGTGGTTGGGCTATGGGTATGGAGCGCGTGATTGAGTTGATGGGTATTTCAGGAAGCGTTCCCGAGTTAGACGCTGTTTGTGATGTGTATGTTCTGCATCAAGGCGGCGAGACCTTAACCCAAGCCTTGATTGCTGCTGAGGCTTTGCGCAGTGCCGGAATTGATGTGTTGCTGCATTGCCCTCCTGATGGTCAAAGCAGTAGCTTTAAGTCACAAATGAAAAAAGCCGATGCCAGCGGCGCACAGCTTGCCCTGATTATTGGTCCGGATGAGTTAGCGCGCGAGGAAGCCCAGCTTAAAGACCTACGCGGTACAGGGGAACAAAAAGCGATACCGTTAGCGGGCTTGCTTGGCGCTGTGGTCGACGCACTGGTTGATTCCTAAGTCGCTTATTTATCTGCAATCCTCTGCCCTTTAGTGCCTTGGGCATAAAATAGGCGTTTATTCAATTGAAGTAATCCGTTTTGGTAGAAATACGATGGCACTCGATCTCGAAGAACAAGAACAAATCGCAAACCTGAAGTCCTTTTGGAACCGCTTCGGTAAATACATTCTTGGGGTGGTTACCGCAGCGTTGTTTGCTTATGCGGCAATGAGCGCCTGGAATTGGTATCAGCGCGGTCAATCGGCTGAGGCTGCCAAACTCTACGAAACCTTAATTGGCACCCTTAGCAAAAATGATCGGGATAAGACATATCTTGCCGCCGATGATTTGCAGAAAAAGTTTGGTGGCACAACCTACGCCGCGATGGGTAGTTTGGTTGCTGCCAAAATTGCAATGGATGCGAATGATCCTGCAAAAGCACAAACCTTTTTAAAGTGGACTGCAAGTAAAGCCAGCGACGATGCCTATCGTGCGCTGGCACAAATGCGCTTAGTGGGTCTGCTGATAGATCAGGGAAGCGACGCCGCCATGAGCGAAGCTGACCAGATCCT
>JAIXPN010000127.1 GCA_027486235.1 Burkholderiaceae bacterium | reverse complement strand
GGAATGTCGGCCATCCTAACAACCGCAATGGCGCATTTGCAAGCTGGCGACCATGTGATTTGCTCCAAGTCGGTCTTTGGTGCAACAACGCAATTGTTCTCTTCAATCCTAGGACGCTTTGGTATTACAACGAGCTATGTAGCAATCAATGATGTTAAGGCTTGGCAGGCGGCAGTGCAAAAAAATACCCGCTTGTTCTATTTAGAGACCCCATCCAATCCATTAACTGAGATTGCTGATATTGCTGCGATTGCCAAGGTCGCTAAGAAAGCGAAGTCTTTATTGGTGGTCGATAACTGCTTCTGCACACCTGCTTTGCAAAAGCCATTAGCACTTGGTGCCGATGTAGTGATTCATTCGGCAACCAAATATCTCGATGGACAAGGACGAGTTGTTGGTGGTGCGATTGTCGGTAGTAATGACTTTGTCATGGGCAAAGTATTTCCCTTCGTGCGCACTGCTGGCCCAACACTCTCCGCTTTTAATGCCTGGGTGTTCTTAAAAGGCCTCGAGACCTTGGATCTGCGCATGAGCGCTCAGAGTGCTAATGCTCTTGCTTTAGCGCAATGGTTAGAGAAGCAAGCTGGCGTGGAAAAGGTTTTCCATCCGGGTCTGAAGTCGCATCCGCAACATGCTCTAGCGAAGCGTCAACAAAAAGCAGGCGGCCCAATTTTGTCTTTTGTCTTAAAAGGTGGCAAGAAGGCAGCATATCAACTCATTAATCAAACCCGTTTGTGCTCCATTACAGCCAATCTGGGCGATACGCGCACGACCATTACGCATCCTGCAACCACGACGCATGCGCGTATCACCCCTGCAGCCAGAAAAGAGGCGGGGATTGTTGATGGCTTAGTTAGGATTGCGGTCGGCCTAGAAAATATTGAAGATCTTAAAAAAGATCTGCAAGCGGGACTGAAGAAGTAATCTAGCCCTTTAGGGTGCTGCGTCTTGCGCAGTCATGAAGCGCCGCGGATCATTAATTGGTCGCAAGGGCATGATATGAATCAAATCTCCATCCAGCTCAAGATATACACGAACATCTTTTTCTAGGCCAAGCCGCCTTACTTCTGCTGCAGAGGCTTCCCAGGTGAGAGTTTCCTCAAGCTCCTCAATCGCAAACTCGATCACAGCAATTTGTCCCAGCATGCTGATTTGCCGAACCCGACATGGAATCCGGCCAGCCTGCTGATCCGTATGAACACTAAGCCCCTCTTGCGGAATAACCCAAGCCACTTGAGATTGCGGTGGGATCTTGCCTTTATCTTTAATCTGCAAAGTCCATGGACTAGCCCCCCAGTGCAATTGCCCAGCATCGAAGATCCCATGAAAGAGGTTGGGGATTCCGACTAATTGGGCAACGCGCGCATTGCGTGGCTTTGTAAATAAATCATTGGCATTGGCGGTTTGCAGACCAACGCCTTGATCAATCACTGTAATTCGATCAGCGAGCATGTTCGCTTCCCGCAGATCATGCGTCACCAAAATGATTGGGATATGTAATTGCTGGCGTAACTCCGCAAGGGTTTGATACAAGGTTTGACGTGTCGGTATATCAATAGCAGAGAAGGGCTCATCCAATAACAAGATATTGGGTGAGCGTGCGAGCGCCCGAGCAAGGGCAACGCGCTGCTGTTGACCACCAGAGAGCTGCTTGGGTAGGCGCTCTGCTAAATCGGCAATATTGAGTTGTGCCAACCATTCCTGCGCAAGCTTGGCTTGTTGCTGTCGACTTGTGCCGTTGTTGTGAAGCGCAATTCGAACATTTTCTAAGGCGCTTAAATGGGGAAACAATGCATATTGCTGAAATAAAAATCCACACGATCGCTTTGCTGCATCACAGGCTATGATCTCGCCCCGCTTGGGATCGCGATTGAGCCAAACGGTATCTGCACACTCAATAAATCCGTGTTCTGGATGACGTAAGCCGGCAATAGAGCGCAATACACTGGTCTTACCACTGCCTGATGGTCCAACCAAAGCATGCACTTCACCATCAGCCACTTCGAGTTTGATCGATAGCGGATTGGGCAATGTTTGTTGAATGTGAAGCTTAAGCACGATTCGATCCTGTCTTGGGCTTGCCAAGAACTCCATAAGAGATTGCAATGGCAATGAGCGAAATGATCAACAAAACAAGTGATAAAGATCCGGCACCGGCCGTATCAAAGGTTTGCACCTTATCGTAAATCGCGATCGATGCTGTTTTGGTCTCTCCAGGAATGGCGCCGCCAACCATCAGCACAACACCAAACTCCCCAAGAGTGTGGGCAAAGGTCATGGCCGCACCACTTAATATTCCTCTCCAGGCTAAGGGCAGTTCTATTAGACGAAAGCGTTGCCATGCATTGAGGCCGCTAACCTTGGCAGCTTCTCTGATCTCTGGGGGGATTGCTTCGAAGGCGCGTTGGATGGGTTGAATTGCGAAGGGTAGGTTTACAACAAAGGAAGCAAGGAGCAGACCGGTGAACGAAAACACCAGGGGCTCACCAAACAGACTTTTACCTGCAAAGGCAACAATGAAGTAGTAGCCTAAGACGGTGGGCGGCAGAACCAAAGGGAGGGCAAGAGCTGCTTCAGCCCAGGACTTCCAAGGACCTGCATCCGCTAATTGGTAAGCGATCCAAATGCCCAAGGGGATTAATAGGACCAAGGTCCAAAAGGCGAGCTGAAGGGAAAGGGCAATTGCCTGAGTGTCTAACAATTTAATCTTTTTCTAATTTATTCAGTAGCTTATATCGATTTCCTAAAGTAGGCTTAATCTTCATTATTTGGGTTTTGACCATACAACTTTATGTTTCCTAAGGGTATCTCTGTATATTTTTAATGACAGAAGTTCAGTGTAATATTCGCTATAACGCATATTTATGTCCAGCACAGCTACCGCCACCAAAAAACCTGCCTCCTTGGAGATGGGTAATGGACTTTCTAAACAACAGCTCACACCTCAGCAAATGGAAAGTTTGTTTGCTGGAGTATCTCAATTTTTTGCTGTTCTATCCGAGCCATCCCGCTTGCGCATCTTATACGCTTTATGTCAGGGTGAGAAGTCTGTTACCGAGGTGATCGATGCCTGTGGGTCTAGTCAGGCCAATGTATCGCGTCATTTGGCTACGTTGCACGAAGCCGGAATATTAAGTCGCAAGAAGGTGGGGACAACCGTCTTCTATGCCATTCATGATGAAGCAAGCCTTGAGCTTTGCCAAAGTGTTTGTGCACGGATTGCCAATGAACTATTTCCGCAAAAGTCCTGAGTCACTTGAGGAACCTTTATGTCAAAGAGCGATATGAACGAAAGCACCAAGAAAACGAATGCGCTTGGCTCACAAAGTCGCATTCAAATAGCGCCTGAGAACTTTCTGTCGCAAGAGGCAATCGCTGAGATTAATCAGCATGGAGCAGACGAGGAGCGTCGCGGTTTCTTGCGTAAGAGTTTTGTAGCAGCACTGGGCGGGGCTAGTGCAATTGGTGGCGGTCTTGCCATGGCCAATCCCCTGGGCGATCCTGCAATTTTGGAGAAGCAAGAATGGCAAACCACTCTTGGTAAAAATGTCGCGACAGAGCCATATGGAATGCCGTCGGTTTATGAAAAGAATTTAGTGCGCCGCGAATCGCCTGGTTTAACCAGGGTATCGGCAGCATCGGTTGCCTTTACCCCCTTGCAAGGATTGTTTGGAATCATTACCCCAAATGGCTTGCATTTTGAACGCCATCATCAGGGTTGGTACAACCTGGATCCCAACAAGCATCGTCTAATGATCAACGGTTTGGTGAAGAATGAAAAAGTATTCACCATGAATGATTTGATGCGCTTGCCTTCTGTATCGCGCATTCACTTTATTGAGTGTGGGGCGAATACCGGTTTGGAATGGGGCAATGTAGCAGTACCCACCGTGCAATACACCCATGGCATGCTGTCGTGCTGCGAGTTCACGGGTGTACCACTTTCCGCCTTGCTTGATATCTGTGGCGCAGATCTTAAAAAGGGCAAATATGTATTAGCAGAGGGCGGTGATGGCTCTGGAATGACTCGTACTATACCCATGGAAATGGCTCTTGATGATGTGATTGTTGCCTGGGGCATGAACGGTGAGATGCTCCGTCCTGAAAATGGCTTCCCACTGCGCTTGGTAGTGCCAGGTGTGCAAGGGGTTAGTTGGGTGAAATGGCTACGTCGCTTAGAAGTGGGTGACATGCCCTACGGAACCAAAGACGAGGCAATCCATTACATTGATCTCATGCCAGACGGCCTGCATCGACAATACACATCGATCCAAGAATGTAAGTCGGTAATCACCACGCCATCAGGTGGACAGCAATTATTAGACAAAGGTTTTTATAACGTGAGTGGTCTTGCTTGGTCAGGGCGAAGCAAGATTAAGCGTGTTGATGTCTCGTTTGACGGCGGTAACAACTGGCGAACAGCGCGCCTTGAGACACCTATACTGACCAAGGCATTAACCCGCTTCAATATTGATTGGACGTGGGATGGATCACCAATCATCATGCAATCGCGCGCAATGGATGAGACCGGATATGTGCAGCCAACGATTCGTCAGCTAAGAGCAGTACGTGGGACACGCTCGATCTATCACAACAATGCGATTCAATCCTGGAAGGTTGATACCAATGGCGAGGTGAGAAATGTTCAAGTCGGCTAATGTATCTATGATGTCTAGACTCACCCACCAACTTTTTGTAGGGCCAGCGTTATTGGCGGCGGTCTTCATGACCTACCAAACCAATGTTCATGCTCAAGCCGCACCTGCAACACCGGCTGCTAAAGCCAAGCCCGCGTATTTCAATATTGGACGTAACGCGACTCCAGCAGAGGTGGCCGCTTGGGATATTGATGTGCGTCCGGACTTTAAAGGATTACCAGCGGGTTCTGGCTCTGTTGCCAAAGGGCAGGATCTTTGGGAGAAGCAGTGTGCCAGTTGCCACGGTACATTCGGCGAGTCCAATGAAGTATTCACTCCCATTGCTGGTGGCACTTCAAAAGAGGATATGAAAACCGGTAGAGTTGCCTCGCTAAAAAGTGATAAGCAACCTCAAAGGACTACCTTAATGAAGGTGGCAACAGTATCGACTTTGTGGGACTATATTTATCGTGCCATGCCATGGAATGCGCCTCGAACTTTGAGTGTTGATGAGACCTATGCCTTGGTTGCATTCATTCTTAATCTTGGTGAGGTAGTGCCTGATGATTTTGTACTCTCGAACAAGAACATCGCCGAAGTGCAAGCGAAGATGCCCAACCGCAATGGCATGACCCAAAAACACGGTTTATGGACCGTCAAAGGGGCGCCTGATGTGAAGAACGTTGCTTGTATGAGTAACTGTGCTCAGCACGTTGCCATTGGCTCGGTGCTGCCTGACTATGCGCGCAATGCCCACAATAATCTTGCTGAACAAAATCGTGAGTACGGCCCTTATCGCGGTGTTGATACAACTAAGCCACCCTTGGCTGCATTACCGGCTGGTGGAATGATGATGGTCTCGACCACAAGTGCTGCTGCAAAAACAGTAGGCCCTGCAGATCTCTTTAAGAAGGAGAACTGCTCGGCATGCCACGCACCAGCAGCAAGACTTGTTGGCCCATCGATTGCCGATGTTGCCAATAAATACAAAGGTGTTGCAAACGCCCAAGCGATGCTGGAGAAAAAAGTTAAAGCAGGCGGTGCAGGAGTGTGGGGCGCTATACCCATGCCAGCTCAAAATCAGCTATCGGATGCCAACAATAAAATATTGGTGGAGTGGATGTTAAACGGTGGGAAGTAATCAGTACAAGGGTTATTACTTAGAATAGTGCCCAGGAGCAAGCTTTATAGTGATAGGTAAATTAATTTGTAGTTGCAATTAAAAAGGAGTTTTTATGGATCAGCAACGTCGTGATGTTCTCAAATACTCAGCCGTGTTCGGCTTGATGGCTTCTGCGGGTTTAATTACTCCAGCACAAGCACAGGAATGGAATAAGGCTGCATTTGAGGGAAAGACCCTCGATGATGTCTTTAAAGTCTTTGGTGCTGGCACACCAGATAAGTCTGCAGCAATTACGATGATTGCCCCAGACATTGCAGAAAACGGTGCCGTTGTGCCTGTTGGTATCAATACTACCCTTAAGGCTCAGCAAATGGCAATCTTGGTTGATAAGAATCCAAGCGCCTTGGCTGCCCAGTTTTTTATTCCAGCGGGTACCGAGCCATTTGTCACAACCCGTATCAAGATGGGTCAAACCTCCAATGTCTTTGCTTTAGTGAAAGCTGACAACAAATGGAGTATGGCTGTCAAAGAGGTCAAAGTAACCTTAGGTGGATGTGGTGGCTAATTAGGCCTAACAACACTTATTCAATACAACGAATTTAGAGAGGAATAAAAATGTCAGATCCGATGCGCGTACGAGCAACCGAGAGCGGTGGCGTTGTTGATGTAAAAATTTTGATGAAGCATGATATGGAAACGGGTCAGCGTAAAGATGCTTCCGGTAAAGCCATTCCGGCATGGTTTATCAGCAATGTAAATGCAAAAGCCAATGGTAAAGACGTGTTCAATGGTCAGTTTGGTCCAGCAGTTTCAAAAGATCCATTCTTGAACTTTAAGTACAAAGGTGCCAAGGGGGACAAGATCACGGTAACCTGGGTAGATAACAAAGGCGGTAAGCGGACCGACGAAGCAACGGCTTCATAAGCTCATTCCATTTCTGACAATAATAAGAGGGTTACCATGAGACAACATTGGATATGCGGTACTGCCTTAGCGGCATCGCTATTAGTATTACAAGCGTGTACAACACCTGCCGAGCCTCCTAAAAAAGCTGCTGCTCCTGCGGCGGCACCGTCAGCTCCAGCCGGAGCCCCAACGGCAGAGATTGAAAGATACCGCGAGATGATTGCAGACGGTAATCCCTCTGATTTATATGAAATGGCTGGCGAGGAACTCTGGAAGAAAAAAATGGGTCCCAAGAACGCCAGTCTTGAGAGATGTGATTTGGGTATGGGCCCTGGCGTTGTGAAGGGCGCTTATACCGTTCTACCAAAGTACTTTAAGGACACGAACAAGGTTCAGGATCTTGAATCAAGAATCGTAACTTGCATGGAGCGCCTGCAGGGCTTTGATCCCAAGGAAATTATTAAAGATAGTTTCGGGAAGGGTAAGCGTAAGGATGTGGAAGCAGTCGTGGCATATGTGGTTGCCAACTCTAAAGGCATGACGATTAATGTTTCTACTAAACATCCTAAAGAAAAAGAGATGTATGAGCTTGGCAAGAAGGCCTTCTTCTTCCAAGGCGGTCCCATGGATTTCTCGTGCGCATCGTGTCATGCTGATGATGGCAAACGAATTCGTTTACAAGATTTACCAAATCTCACTCAGCAAAAGGGCGCTGCCTTGGGTTGGGGTGCGTGGCCAGCATATCGTGTGTCGAGCGGTACATTCTGGACGATGCAATACCGTCTAAACGATTGTTATCGTCAGCAACGCTTCCCTGAGCCGATTTATATCTCGGACGACACGATTGCTGTTTCTATGTATATGGCCGTAACTGCAAATGGTGGCAAGATGGCTGCCCCTGGTTTGAAGCGCTAAGAGCTGGAGAAAATAATATGAGAAAAAAATATCTAATCACAGCAGTCGCCTTACTGTCTTTGCCAATGGGCTCCGCATTGGCTGATGCCAAATTTGACAAGATGATGAAGGATAGCTTTCAGGCAAATGGCATCGCTACTTTAGATCGCTTAAATCAAGATGCTGCGCAGAAGTATTGCTCTGATCCCTTAACCTTAGCTGGTAAGGGTGACCCCAAGAGAGCTGAAGCTATACAAAAAGCCAATATGGCTACGATTAAACAGCCTTCTGATGGTAAATACATTGGTGACTGGAAATCCGGTGAGCGGATTGCGCAAAGTGGTCGAGGATCCACATGGTCTGATGCCCCTGGATCTACGAATGGTGGGATGTGCTACAACTGCCATCAGATTAATAAGACTGAGTTGTCCTACGGCAATATTGGCCCCAGCTTATGGAACTACGGTAAGTTGCGCGGCTACAGCAAAGAACTAATTACGTATACCTGGAACCGCATTAATAATTCCAAGGCTTATAACGTATGCAGCAATATGCCACGCTTTGGTCATTTTAATTTGCTGACCGAAAAGCAAATGCAAGATGTAATGGCTTTGCTATTGGATCCAAACTCGCCTGTTAATCAGTAACCATTACTTTCTCTAGGGAGTTTTATGTCTTTTAGTAGACGGGAGTTTCTGCAAGCCCTTGCCGTTGCATCGGCTGGTGGAATGAGCTTGCAATCGAATTTTGCACAAGCCCAAAATGCGGCACAGAAGTTTTATGATCTTCCTCGGTTTGGTAATGTGCACTTACTGCACTTCACGGACTGTCATGCGCAGCTCATGCCGATCTACTTCAGAGAACCCAATGTTAATTTAGGTATTGGGGCGCAGGAAGGTAAGGCGCCACATTTGGTTGGCGAGTATCTTCTCAAAGCCTATGGCATTAAGCCAGGCACGCGTGATGCCCATGCGTTTACGTATCTCGATTTTGCTGCAGCGGCCAAGACCTACGGTAAGGTTGGTGGCTTTGCGCATCTCACAACACTTGTTAAGCAGATCAAGGCCAATCGTCCGGGGGCGCTGCTGCTGGATGGCGGGGATACATGGCAAGGCTCTGGCACTGCATTATGGACAAACGGTCAGGATATGGTGGATGCCTGTTTGGCCCTTGGCGTTGATGTGATGACCCCACACTGGGAAATGACCCTTGGTGAAAAACGTGTCATGGAGATTGTAGAAAAGGATTTCCGGGGCAAGGTTTCTTTTGTCGCACAGAACATCAAGACTAATGATTTTGGTGACGCGGTATTTGCTCCCTACACCATGAAAACGATGAATGGTGTGCAGGTTGCTATTGTTGGTCAAGCATTTCCATATACCCCGATTGCTAACCCACGCTACTTCACACCCAATTGGACCTTTGGGATTCAAGAAGAGAACATGCAAAAGGTAGTGGATGAGGTTCGTGCTAAAGGCGCCAAGGTTGTTGTGGTCCTTTCACACAATGGCATGGACGTTGATTTGAAGATGGCATCGCGGGTACGTGGTATCGATGCCATTATGGGTGGCCATACCCACGATGGTGTGCCTGCGCCCGTCAAGGTTAAGAATTCAGGAGGGGTTACGCTCGTGACCAATGCTGGATCGAACGGTAAATTCTTGGGTGTTCTTGATTTTGATGTGAAAGCCGGCAAGATTAGTGACTTCCGTTACAAACTATTGCCAGTATTCTCCAATCTTCTACCTGCCGATGCGGGGATGAGTGCATTAATTAAAAAGATTCGTGCTCCATACGAGGCCAAGCTTTCAGAAAAATTAGCCATGACCGATGGTCTCTTGTATCGTCGCGGTAACTTTAATGGCAGCTTTGATCAAGTCATTTTGGATGGCCTTATTAAACAGAAAAATGCAGAGATTTCATTCTCGCCCGGTTTCCGTTGGGGTACATCGCTATTACCGGGTGAGTCCATCACGATGGAGCATTTATTGGATCAAACCGCCATTACCTATCCATTTACTACTGTCACAAATATGACGGGTGAAACCATCAAAACTGTATTAGAGGACGTAGCAGATAATTTATTCAACCCAGATCCGTATTACCAGCAGGGTGGGGATATGGTTCGTGTCGGTGGATTGCAGTACACCATTGATCCGGCTGGGGGCGCTGGTAAACGCATCTCTGAAATGCGCTTAAACGGCAAACTGATTGAGGCGGGTAAAACCTATAAGGTTGCTGGTTGGGCTCCCGTATCCGAAGAGGCAAAAGCGGCCGGCGGTGAAGCAATTTGGGATTTAATGGCTCGTCATCTGAAGGATGTGAAGACGATCAAAGCGGTTAAGTTGAATGAGCCGATTATCAAAGGCGTTTCTGGCAATCCCGGTATGGTCACCATTTAATCGCATCCAAAAGGACGGCTCTATGAAATTACTTACTCGACAATTTTTTTCTGCCGCAGTATTGATCGCAACTCTTTGCTTGGGATCTAATGTTGCTTTAGCAGACCCAACCAAGGTGGTTTATCACATCGATGATGCTGCTAGTCAGGGCCTTAAGGGCTTGAGGAATATTCGTAATCATTTAGATGTTTCACCGCAAACCAAAATTATTGTGGTGACCCATGCGAACGGTGTTGATATTCTGATGGATGGCGCCAAGGACGCAAAGAGCGGAACGGAGTATGCCCCCTTGGTAGGCGCCTTGAAATCGAGGGGAGTGCGTTTTGAAGTTTGTGAAATTACCCTTCGTAATCGCAGTCTCAAAAAGGAGCAATTTACCTTGGACGCAGAGTTCACCCCCTCTGGCGTAGTTCGCATAGCAGACCTGCAATACAAGGATAGATACGCCTATATACGGCCCTAAGCACCAGCCCTTATAACTTTGGCTTATAAGGGTATTTCAAATGAATCTAGCTTTAAAGCGCTAAATTCATGATTTAAATGCACTTTTCTAAGTTTCTGCAATAAAATCTCCGGAAACTTAATACTATAAGTAATGAATATGAGAAAAGTTGTATTTACTCTTGCCGTGGGGATGTTTGGCTTGATTGAGCCCAGCACTGCTGCACCCAACTTAAAGCATGGCAAGGAAATTGAAGATCAGAAGTGCTACAAATGCCATGCGGATAAATCCGGCTTTGGAGATGGCACCATTATTTATACCCGTAAGGATCGTCGCGTGCAAAATCTGGAGCGCCTGAAGGTGATGGTGGCGCGTTGTAATACGGAGTTACGTCTTGATCTCTTTCCAGAGGATGAGGCTGACGTAACTGCCTATCTGAACCAGCAGTACTATAAATTTAAACCCTAATTTTTGTTATGAATGATTTAACTCCGGAGCAAATTAGCTCTCTGGGTAGTCAGGCTTTACTGATTACCTTCCTCATTACCGCTGCATTGGGCGCCATTATGCAAAAGACCAGCTTTTGTACTCTTGGTGCGGTATCGGATGGAGTGCTAATGGAGGATTGGTCGAGAATGCGGCAATGGTGTTTAGCCATTGGTGTCGCAATTCTGGGAGTTGCCCTGATGTCCCATTTGGGCTGGATTGATGTCAGCAAGTCTTTTTACACTGGCAATCGCGTGCTATATCTATCGACGGTGATTGGAAGCGTGCTCTTTGGAATTGGCATGGTCTTGGCCTCTGGCTGCGGCAGCAAGACTCTGATTCGTATTGGTGGCGGCAATCTAAAGTCATTGGTAGTCTTCATTGTTTTAGGACTGGTTGCTTATATGACCATGCGCGGCTTTCTGGGCGTCTTGAAGGCAAATACGATCGACAAGGTTGCGCTTACCTTATCAACCAATCAAGATTTGCCCAGCTTACTATCCGCCTCTTTTGGAATCGCTAAGGAAAATCTTCGTTCGATACTCGCTCTGATCATTGGAGGTGCATTTACTGCCTTCGCAATCGCGAAGAAATCATTTTGGAATACCGAAAATCTTCTTGCTGGGCTTGGCGTTGGTCTGGCAATTACTGCGATCTGGTGGGTCTCAGGATATTACGCTCACCTTGCTGAAGATCCGAACACATTGCAGGAGGCATTCTTAGTCACAAATTCTGGGCGTATGGAGAGTCTATCCTTTGTGGCGCCATATGCGTACTCGTTGGATTGGCTAATGTTTACCAGCGATAAATCCAAAGTCTTAACGATCGGAATTGTGGCAGTTCTTGGAATGATCATTGGTTCTGCAATCAGCTCAATCGTGAGTAAAAACTTTCGCTGGGAGTCTTTCCGTGGAGTGGAAGATACTGCCAATCATCTAGTGGGTGCGGCCTTTATGGGTTTTGGTGGTGTGACCGCCGTTGGCTGTACAGTGGGGCAGGGCTTAAGCGGTCTTTCTACCTTGGCCCTGAATTCATTTATTGCCTTCCCCGGGTTTATTCTGGGAGCTTACTTAGGCCTGCTGTATTTGCAATGGCGACTGAGTCCCAAGCCCTGTTAAGCCTTAAAATACAGTCATGACCATTGATTGGACCTCGTTCACTCCAGGGCCTGCGTTAGCAGGCGGCATTCTTTTGGGGATTGCAGCCTCTCTCTACGTTCTATTTAATGGACGTATTTTGGGTATTAGCGGAATCGTTGGCGGTCTCTTGCAGGCTAAAAAATCCGATTGGCTCTGGAGGCTGAGTTTCATTCTTGGTTTATTGACAGCGCCTTTATGGGCCAAGTATGTATTTCAGATTTCAGTGCAGACTGTGATTGATGCAAATTACATTACTTTGTTAATTGCCGGTGTGCTGGTTGGCTTTGGCGCTCGTTATGGCTCAGGGTGTACAAGTGGTCACGGCATTTGTGGTTTATCTAGACTATCCCCTCGATCATTGATTGCCACAATTTGTTTTATGGCTTGCGGTTTCTTAATTGTTTACGTAATGCGTCATCTTTTTTAATGCTATGAGCCAAAATAGTTCTGTTTTCTCAAACGTGAGTGAGTACCTGATTGGGGTTCTCTTTGGCTTAGGTCTGATGGTTTCTGGCATGACCAATCCAGCAAAGATCACAGCCTTCTTGGATTTAGCGGGTCCATGGGATCCATCCTTAATCTTCGTGATGGGAGGCGCAGTTCTCGTAGGCTTGATTGCTTTCTATCTTGCAAAAAAGAGAACAGAAAGTTTTTTAGGTGGCGCGATGCATATACCAACACGTCGTGATATTGATCGGCCCCTGATTATTGGTAGTGCTCTATTTGGAGTCGGCTGGGGTCTCGCGGGCTTTTGCCCTGGGCCAGCCTTGGTTTCTCTTGGTACTGGCGAGTTAAAGGCTGTTGTTTTTGTAATTGCCATGTTAGCCGGGATGGTGTTATTTGATGTGCTGGGCCAAAAGAAGTAGATCAAGGCCCATTATTTTGTGAGGATTGCATGAACGTACATATTTCTTGTCATAACCCAACGTTTGGAACTGCTGGTCAAATTGAACCGAGTGATGTTGCTGAAATTGCGCAGCAGGGTTACAAAAGCATTATTAATAATCGTCCTGATGGTGAGGAAGGGCCCGAGCAACCCAGCAATGCTTCAATTGCCGCAATGGCGAAATCACAAGGCCTGGAGTATGCCTACTTGCCCGTTGTTAGTGGAGCCATCACTCCAGAACAAGTGATTGAGATGTCTAAGTTGTTAAAGACCATGCCTCAACCAATCTTAGCTTTTTGTCGCTCCGGTGCCCGCTCTACCTTTTTATACCAACTCGCTTTGCAAAACTCCTGATTGTGAGATGAAAAAGGCTGCTTTACTAGGTCAAGAAGAGCGAAGCATTCTTGAGACGGAGTTATCCAATTGGGCTTTGCTGCCTAATCGCGATGCAATGGTTCGTTCTTATCAATTTAAGGATTTCAAGAGCGCCTTTGCCTTTATGACCCAGTGTGCCATGCACGCTGAGGAGATGAACCATCATCCTGAGTGGTTGAATGTGTGGAATCGTGTTGAAGTAACCTTATCGACCCACGACTCTGGCGGATTAACTCAGCGTGATATTGAATTAGCCCGCGCAATGGATCATTGTGCAGCTCATTATCTAGATAAAAAATAATATGCGTACTTGGCACATGAAACGAAACTGTTCGTTTACGCCAAGGCAAGTGGGGTACTTTTACCTTTCCATGTTCGTTTTCTCATCGCTGATCGCTGCATATTTCTTGATACAGGGTGTCTGGATGATTTTGCTATTTACGATGATTGAGCTTAGTGCTCTAGGAATCGCATTAATCGTCTATGCAAGACACGCTCTTGATTATGAATCCATCGCCATTGATGGTAGCTCAATTACGGTTGAGAAGAGTATTGGCGGCAAAACGGAGCGCCATGAGTTCAATACACGGTGGATGCAGTTAAAACAAGAAGAAGATGGTAAGCGCTTAATTCGGATTGAACAAAGCGATAAAGAGCTACCAATCGGTATCTTTGTCCCTTTAGATGCGCGAGCCCAATTTTTTAATGATCTGCGTCAGCAAATTCGCCATGAGGCTTAAGCCAACAGGTAAACTAGTCTTTTAGACTCAAAGGAACAGCTTGGCATGCGGATTGAGATACCAGACAATAAAAAATTAGTTCACGAAGCCATCATTCCATTGCGCTGGGGTGATATGGATGCATTTGGTCACATTAACAATACTGTGTACTTTCGGTATATGGAGCAGGGTCGTATCCATTGGATTGAGTCGTTTGGATTTGGTATTCAGCATACCGATGGCGGAGCTCTAATCGCTAATGCGTTCTGCAATTTCTATACACAAGTATCGTACCCTGGTGATCTGATCGTTAAAACATATATTGGCAAAGTGGGTCGGACTAGTGTTGATATCTATAACTTAATGTCACTTGCGAGTAATCCTGAAGAGCTTTGTGCGGCTGGCGGCACCACATTAGTATGGGTTAATTTCAAGACCAAGCGACCTGCACCATGGCCTGAGCCCTTCAAAAAACATCTGGGATTAGTTTGAGCTCTTTACTTGTTGCCCCAGAGTCTTTGTATAAGGACTTAAGTCTCTTTGACACTATCATTGATGTTCGCTCACCAGCAGAGTTCGCGCTTGATCATATTCCCGGCGCAATCAATTGCCCAGTTTTAAGTAATGAAGAGCGTGCTCAAGTAGGCACAATCTATAAACAAGAGTCTCCCTTTGCTGCCAAGAAAATTGGTGCAGCTCTAGTCGCTAAGAACATTGCCACTCATCTTCAAGCCCATTTTTTAAATAAAGAACGAGACTGGAAGCCTCTGGTGTATTGCTGGCGCGGTGGAGAGCGCAGTGGCGCATTTACACATATCTTGCAACGCATTGGTTGGAAGGCGCATCAACTCCGAGGTGGTTACCAAGACTATCGGCGTCAGGTGATTATCGATTTGGAGTGCTGGACTAAGCAACTCCGCTTTAAAGTGATTTGTGGCATGACCGGCAGCGGTAAAACTCGACTTCTTAATCAGTTAAAGGAGCATGCACAAGTATTGGACCTAGAGGGCTTAGCTGCTCATCGCGGGTCTGTGCTGGGAGGTTTTCCTAATCAGGAGCAGCCAAGTCAAAAAGCCTTCGAGACAGCCTTATGGAATGCGGTGCGTAACTTTGATCACCAACAGATTATCTTTGTTGAATCTGAGAGCAAGAAGGTTGGTGGCTTGCATATTCCAGATACATTGATGGAGCAAATTCGGAATGGAGCATGCCTGGAAATTCAGGCAGAGCGGGCAGTACGAGTGGATTGTTTAATGGAAGACTATGCGCACTTCTTGGAAGATAGTCAAAGCTTGGAGCAATTGCTCGGCTTACTCACTCAGCGCTATGGCAAGGCACAAATTGCCAAATGGCAGGCGCTCTCCCAAGAGAAAAACTTTCGGTCGCTCGTTGACGAGCTGCTGGTGCGGCACTATGACCCTGCCTATACCGATTCGATTCAACGAAACTTCCCAAACTACTCAAACGCTCAGAAGCTTGTGCTTCAGGGTGCTAAACCGGCAGCCTATCAAGCGCTAGCCGATCAGCTTAAGTCCTAACTAAACGCCTGTATTCCGGTTTGGGCTCGTCCCAAGATAAGGGCATGAATATCATGAGTGCCCTCATAGGTGTTGACCACCTCGAGATTGAGCATATGACGAATCACACCATATTCATCAGAAATTCCGTTGCCACCTAACATATCGCGGGCCATACGGGCGATATCCAATGCCTTACCGCAAGAGTTGCGTTTCATGATGGAGGTCACCTCTGGAGCGGCAGTGCCTTCATCTTTCATGCGCCCTAAACGCAGAACACCCTGTAAAGCCATCGCGATATCTGTTTGCATATCGGCTAATTTCTTCTGGATTAATTGATTGGCAGCGAGTGGGCGACCGAATTGTTGGCGATCGAGCGTGTACTGACGTGCGGTATGCCAACAGAACTCAGCAGCACCTAAGACTCCCCATGAAATACCATAGCGTGCAGAGTTGAGGCAAGTGAAGGGGCCTTTTAGTCCAGTGATTTCAGGGAACTCATTCTCTGCTGGGACAAAAACCTCATCCATAACAATCTCACCAGTAATTGAGGCGCGCAAACCTTGTTTACCGGTAATTTTGGGGGCGCTTAAACCTTTCATCCCTTTTTCTAGGATGAACCCACGAATTTGATCAGCATCATTTTTTGCCCAGACCACAAATACATCCGCAATCGGCGAGTTAGAGATCCACATCTTGGAACCAGTGAGCGAATAACCGCCCGGGACCTTCTTAGCGCGTGTGATCATGCCGCCTGCATCCGAACCAAAGTTGGGCTCGGTTAGGCCGAAGCAGCCAATCCATTCACCGGTCGCTAATTTGGGCAAGTATTTCTGTTTTTGGGCTTCGCTGCCAAACTCATTGATGGGTACCATGACCAAGGATGACTGCACGCTCATCATCGAGCGATAGCCAGAGTCGACCCTCTCAATCTCTCGCGCAATTAAGCCATAGGAAACGTAATTGAGATTTGCGCCGCCATATTGCTCTGGAATAGTGATTCCCAAGAGACCTAATTCGCCCATTTCTCGAAAGATCGAGGGATCGGTACTCTCAGCACGGAAGGCCTCCTGGACGCGTGGCGCTAACTTGCCTTGCGCATATTCTCGAGCAGCATCAGCGATCATCCGCTCCTCGGTACTTAGTTGATCTTGGAGGAGAAGGGGGTCTTCCCAGTGAAAGCTTGGTTTACTCATATATACCTAACAATGATCTTCGGTGAATTACGACGAATACCGCTATTCTATGAAATATTCCTATTGCTTACCGAAAATAGTCTATCTAACGCCCAAAAGCTCGATGCGCCGCCAATACCGCTATTACGACCTCATCTTAGCTGCTTTTGTAGCGGTGATTCTATGCTCAAACTTTATTGGTGCCGGTAAGGCAGCCACGATTGATCTACCGTATTTTGGTCTGGTTGTTTTTGGTGCAGGCATCCTATTTTTTCCAATTTCGTACCTAATTAGTGACGTGCTTACCGAGGTCTATGGCTATGCGTATGATCGGCGGACAGTCTGGGCTGGATTTGCGGCTCTAGGCTTTGCAGCCATCATGGCGCAAGTCGTGATTCATTTGCCGGTCGCCCCCGGTTCATATATGGCGAACTACCAGCAAGGCTTAGAAACCATTTTTGGCAATTCCTGGCGAATTGCCCTGGGCTCGATGATTGCATTTTGGTGCGGTAGCTTTGTAAATAGCTATGTCTTGGCCAAAATGAAGATCTGGACCCAGGGAAAATATTTATGGACTCGAACAATTGGTTCTACGGCAACCGGCGAGTTAGTCGATTCTTCTTTGTTCTATATGATTGCCTTTTATGGCATTTGGCCAACAGCGGAAATTGTTCAGGTGGCAGTGGCGCAGTATGTGCTTAAGACCTCTTGGGAGATTTTGGCAACTCCATTTACCTACTGGATTATTGGCTATTTAAAGCGCAAAGAGAATGAAGATTATTTTGATACCAATACCAATTTCACACCATTTCAATTAAAGGTTGATCGATGATATTTAAGGATCCACGCATTCAAAATAGTGATATCACACCACGTGATGTGTTTGAGCATCGCCGCGAGTGGTTAAAGACTGCAGCAATGGGTTCACTGGCTGTTGGGCTTGGCTCATGGTTAGAGCGAGAGGCCTTTGCTAAATCGCCAGCCACTAAAGAGAAACTAGCGGCAAAGTTGAATGAACAGTATTCCACGAGGGAGACCGCCACCTCGTATGAAGAAGTAACCAGTTATAACAATTTCTATGAGTTTGGTATGGATAAAGAGGATCCTGCTAAATATGCCGAGCGTTTACAAACCCGACCTTGGGCGATCAGCGTTGAGGGCATGGTTAAAAAACCAATGACGATTGATATCGATACCTTACTCAAGTTGGCGCCGATGGAAGAGCGCATTTATCGTATGCGTTGCGTAGAGGGTTGGTCGATGGTTATTCCTTGGAATGGCTATGCGCTGTCTCATCTCATTCAGAGGGTAGAGCCCCTAGGCTCGGCTAAGTACATTGAGTTCATTAGCTTGGCCGATCCTAAACAGATGCCGGGTTTACGTAGACCCGTATTGGATTGGCCGTATCGTGAGGGCTTGCGAATGGATGAGGCTATGAACCCGCTCACATTGCTCACATTAGGCCTCTACGGAGAGATTCTACCCAAGCAAAATGGCGCCCCAGTGCGGATCGTGGTGCCCTGGAAATACGGATTTAAGAGTGCAAAATCGCTCGTCACGATTCGTTTTACTGAAAAGCAACCTGCAACCAGTTGGAATATGTCTGCACCGCGCGAGTATGGTTTTTACTCCAATGTCAATCCGGGTGTGAGCCATCCTCGCTGGAGTCAAGCAACGGAACGACGTATTGATGGTCGCGGTATCTTTGCGCCAAAGATCAAAACAGAACTCTTTAATGGTTATGGGGAGTATGTCGCCAAACTGTATGCTGGCATGGATCTTAAAAAGTTTTACTAGGCAATGGTTGGCATTACCCCAATTCGGTATTTCGTCTTTGCCTTAGCCTTAATCCCGCTACTGCGTCTAGTGATACTGGGCTATCTTGGTGATTTAAGCGCAAACCCCGTCGAGTTTATTACTCGATCAACCGGTACCTGGACTATTACTTTCCTATGCATCACTTTAGCAATGAGTCCAATGCGTTGGATCACTGCTTGGACAGGCTGGATACAAATGAGACGTATGTTTGGCCTCTTCACATTTTTCTATGGATTTCTGCATTTCAGTATTTGGTATTGGCTTGATCATAATTTAGATGCTGCCGCGATGATCGATGATGTGATTGAGCGCCCATTCATCACTGTTGGGTTTCTGGCTTTCGTGCTGATGAGTCTTTTGGCCCTAACCTCTAACCAGAGGGCGGTGCGCGCTCTAGGACGCAAATGGTCCAGTTTGCATCGTCTAATTTATATAATTGCTATTCTTGGCGTCTTGCACTATCTCTGGCACAAGGCGGGCAAGAATGATTTTGAGGTGGTCTATATCTATGCTGGGATAATCTTCGTATTACTCATTATTCGGCTGCCTTTCATTCAAAGACATTTGGTGCGAGTTCGATCTTAAGGAATCAGAATGCAATTTAATTGGAATAATCCCTACCCAACAGTGCGCATGCCAGTCATGGGCCGAAATATCGTATCGACCTCACATCCCTATGCAGCCCAAGCAGGTCTGAAGATTATTCAACAGGGTGGTAATGCAATTGATGCAGCCATTGCAGCTGCAGCGGCCTTAATGATTGTGGAGCCAGTTTCGAATGGTCTAGGAAGTGATTGCTTTGCGATCGTGTGGGATGGTGAACAATTGCATGGACTCAATTCTTCTGGGGTATCATCAGCTGCCTGGAATCTTGATTACTTTGCTTCTAAATACGGCAAAGAGGGTAACGGTCTTGCCAAGCGTCCGGTACGTGGCTGGGATAGCGTTACCGTACCTGGTGCGCTGGCAGGCTGGCAAGCATTGCATGAACGCTTTGGGTCATTGCCGCTTGCTGATTTACTGCAACCCGCCATTGAAATAGCCGAAAAGGGTCATGCAGTAGCTCCAATTGTTGCTCACAAATGGGCAGCTGCCACTAGCGAGTTAGCATCCCAGCCTGGTTTTGCACAAGCCTTTATGCCAAATGGCAGAGCACCAGCATGTGGCGAGATGTTTTATTTTCCACAGGCTGCTCAGGCGCTCAAGCGTCTTGCCTCAGTAGGCCTGCGCGATTTTTATGAGGGTGAGATTGCAAAGTCAATTTGCGCCTTTGCAAAAGAGCACGGTGCCGCGATGACCCTCAGCGATTTAGCTAATTACAGGCCCGATTGGGTTGGCACCATTTCTACAAAAGTACAAGGCTTTGATGTGCATGAGATTCCACCGAATGGTCAAGGCATTGGCGCCTTAATTGCCATGGGGATTGTGGAGCAATTGGAACTAGCTAAATATGCCGTGGACAGTGTTGAGAGCCAGCATCTGCAAATTGAGGCGATGAAGCTTGCCTTTGCCGATGTCTATCGCTATGTGGCTGATCCGCGCTCTATGGAGGTAAGCCCTGAACAAATGCTCAAACCCAACTATCTAGCAAAGCGAGCAAAGTTAATTGATCCACAAAAAGCCACTTCATTCTCGTTCGGTTTGCCTAATACTGGCGGCACAATTTATCTTAGTGCGGCTGACGAAGAAGGCCGAATGATCTCATTTATTCAGAGTAATTACATGGGCTTTGGTTCTGGAGTGGTAGAGCCCAATTGGGGCATTAGCTTCCAGAACAGGGGATACGGGTTCTCATCGGACCCCCAATCTCCTAATGTAGTGGCCGGCAATAAGCGACCATTTCATACGATTATTCCTGCCTTTTTGACCAAAGAGGTAAACGGTAAGACGGTCCCTCAAATGAGCTTTGGGGTAATGGGCGGCGATATGCAACCCCAAGGCCATTTACAAACTCTTCTACGAATGTTGGTCTATAAACAGCAGCCTCAGGCAGCCTGCGACGCCCCGCGTTGGAAGGTCAATCGTGACTTCAGTCTTGATGTGGAGGCCAATATGAACCCTGAGACCGTCAAAGGTTTGGTGGAAAAGGGCCATATCCTAAAAAAGGTAGAAGACCCCTATATGGATTTTGGCTCTGGCCAATTTATCTGGCGCCTAAGCGACAACATAGCGGATGGCTATGTTGCAGCAAGTGATAGCCGGCGCGATGGTCTAGCCGCCGCCTATTAAAGATCCTCTTTTAAGAAGACCGTTAAAATGGTGAGCTTTGCCATGTGGCCTCCATTATTCATTCTTTGTTATAGAAAGTAGTTGTGTTAAACGCTTCCAATATCACCATGCAGTTCGGGGCAAAGCCCTTGTTCGAGAACATCTCAGTCAAGTTTGGCGGCGGTAATCGCTACGGCCTTATTGGCGCCAATGGTTGTGG
>JAIXPN010000008.1 GCA_027486235.1 Burkholderiaceae bacterium | reverse complement strand
GCTGCTGGCGCGATTGCTTAAGGTAAGCTCGGCCAAAACGATGATTGGGGGTCACCAAAAATGGCGGCGCATAAGGTACTAATGCTTCATCAATGCTCATGAGCCCCGCCAAAATCCGTGGGGTCAGTTGCTTAAAGATCTCTTCGCGATGCAGTGCCGCGCGCAACTCCTGGCGCGTACCGCGCCACATGCTATCGGCGATTTGTTGCGCCAAATGCAATTGAACAGTATCTTCTGGCTTTAAGCTGTACAAGACCAATTTGACATGGCGCTTGTATTGCCCCTCATCCTCAAAAGGTAACAAGGGGGATTTGGCAAATAAACCACTTTTTAAGGCGTTCATACTCGCGATCCGTTTACCGGCATCGCTTTTGGGGCCGGTTTGGCCCTGATAATGAATAGTCATAATAAAAATATCTCCTGCCAATCTGGCATAAATAAATGGATAAACCCAGTGCCATGGAAAAATCCATGGCACGAGGCACTCGGTTGTAAAACGCGCACGGGGTTTGTGCCGCACGAACTGCAACGTAAACGCATCGTTTTGAAGGAACGAAGAAACCCAGCGTCTTTTCACAATGGCTCTAGAAACCATTGCCGCTTATCTAGACGTTGGATAAGCGCCCCACTGTGTTTGTGCAGTGGTTACTGCATTGCTGACATAGTTTTGGCAGGAGTCAGCGGCCCGTTTCTGTATGCCTTGGGATTGTGGTCCCGCGACATTTTGCTGTTCATGGGTGTTTGTGCCCATGATTGCGTAACAGTGTTTGACTGTTACGACTTGTAATACACCATTAGCGGTGACTAATGGTTACTTAGCATTTGTTTTTTTCTTGCGGGTACAAACGAAACCCTTTGTTGCTTATTTCGTACTCGTTGCGGGAATAAGCCCCCGTTATCTGTACACAGGGTTTTGGCCCCATGTTGGCGTAGTAGTTTTTGTCTACTACGAGATGTCGTGTTGATTAAAAAACGACACCATGAAAATAGTATAGGGGTAAATAAAAAAATTGGTAAGTCATTTTGTGCAATTTTTAAAAATAATTTCTATCGCTAAAACAACTCATCAGCGATGCGCTGTTTATTGGTGTTACAAACTATTTTTGGTAGGACGTTGTAGTACTTTGTAGGAGATGTCCTGGAACACATCACGACATGCCTGTCTGTTTGACTTGATGCATGCATCAAACTGAGGAAGTGCTACAGAAGTTACTTCTTGGTTTTCCAGCGAACGCCGGCGCCCTCTTCTGGGCTGCCGATAAATTCGATGCCGGCTTTTTCAAACGTATCTTTTATTTTTGTAAGTGTATTGAAGTTGCTGGAGGGAACCCCCTCAAATGACTCCAATCGCATCATCGAGCTAAAGCTGAGCCCAGAATGCTCTGCCAAGTCTTTCCTAGACCAATCAAGCATCCCTCTAGCAGCTCGGATTTGAGCACTTGTAATCATAAATAAAAAAGCATAGAATTAATCAAAATGACTAATTAATTAGTTGTTTTAGTTAAATAAATGTAAAAAGGACATAAAAAATGCTTATTAATCATGATTTTACACAGGATCGCAGTAAATATATAGGAGGCTCCGATATCGGCGCCATTTTAGGTCTCTCCCCCTATAAAAGCCCCTTGGCCGTCTGGATGGAAAAGACCGGCAAGGAGATGAAGCCAGTCGACAGTCTCCCTCTGCGCTTTGGCTCCTTTGTGGAGGAGTTTGTTGCCAATGAATACACCAAAGCTACGGGCTTTGCCCTTAGTGCAGATGACACCACTCGAATTCATCCGCAGTACAGCTTTATGTCCGGAAATATTGATCGCCATGTCCATGAAGAGGGTATTCATATGCCTGCCACCAAAATCTTGGAATGCAAAACGGCAAACCCCTTTAGTCGAGCCCAATGGGGAGAGCCTGGGAGCGATCAAATTCCATTACATTATTTAACTCAAGTTACTTGGTACTTGGCCCTTACCGGTATTGAGAGAGCAGATATCGCGGTTCTTTTTGGAAATACCGACTTTCGCATTTACAGCATCCACCGTGATCGTGAACTGGAAAACCTCGTATTAGAAAAGGCCCACCACTTTTGGCATGAGCATGTCCTAAAAGATATCCCGCCACCCGTCCAAACACTGGACGATTGCCAATTACTCTTTCAAAGAGGCGATCCTAGTAAGACCTTAGAAGCGAATCCAGAAACACTCGCTTTACTCGAGCGGTTGCAAACCCTTCATCACCAAGGTCATGCCTGTGAAGAAGAAATTACCGCTCTGAAGACCCAAATCATGGCGCAGATGCAAGACGCGGAAGTGCTGGCTCATCAGGGTCAAGTACTGGCTACGTGGAAGGCTCCTAAACCTAGCTTTCGGTTAGATGCTAAACGCTTAGAAGCGGAAGAGCGCGCTATTTATGAGAAATACAAAGTAGCGAGTCAAGTCAGTCGGCGCTTTGTACTCAAAGACACTACGCAAGCTCGGACTGCAACTCTTTAAGGAGGAATGATGACTAAGACCATAAGTAATCCAAAGCCCACTACCCAAGGCAAAAAGGGAGTCGTTAAGCAAGTTAGCCCCATGGCTAAAGCGCTTAAGTGTGCAGCGCAGGCCATTGGCATGATCCCTAAAGACCTAAGTGCGTGGTTTAGCCAATACCCCCAGTTAAGTGAAGCAACCCAAGAGACGTGTTTGCGCTTGATCGCAGAATACCGCCTAAACCCCCGTGCCGATGAAATCGATCTGGTGCAGTTTGAGGAGGGTCGCTGGCAGGTCTTTATTACGGTGAACGGTTGGGCCAAACTGATTAACGCCCACCCTGCTTTTTGCGGGATTGAATTTAGTGAGGCAAGTGAGTTAGAAGAAGGTGTACCCATTTGGATGGGATGCGCGATTTACCGTACCGATCGGGTTAAACCGATTGCAGTTAGAGAATACTTTAGTGAAATGAAGACCGAGCATGCCGCTTGGCAACAAATGCCAAGAAGGATGCTACGCCACCGAGCGATGCAACAGTGCGCCCGTTTAGCCTTTGGGATTACGGTGCCGGAATGTAAACCATCAGATTTTTTACACAACAAAGTGATACCAAAGATGAATTCCTCAGAGAGAGAAAAGCTTCCCGAGACGCGAAGTCACTGCACTATTTTGAAGGAGCGATTAAGTGT
>JAIXPN010000135.1 GCA_027486235.1 Burkholderiaceae bacterium | reverse complement strand
AGGCAATCTTTTTGAAAAATCCTCAAGAATTGATGAGCGCAAGAAAGCGCTGCAAATGGAAACAATACCAAATACATTCGCCGAGCTATCAGCTATCCATTTGTAGGCTGCTTTTCCATCAATTAACCTACCTGTTAGAGGAAAAATCATTAAGTGGTTGACCTTAAATGCCGCGCAAAAGTGTTATAAAAATCTTGAATCTCATCAATTTGGCTAATATTTGTTTCAATAGCTTTACCAACAAGTGTCCAATAGGCATCACTTGAAAGAAGTAGGCCAAGCTCAGAACCTTGAGAAAAAACTCTATTGGCTTTATTTACCCTGACAAAAATATCGCCATTAGAGTATTCAAATTTTACAAGTTCTAGTTGAGTGCCCTCATATCTTTCCACCCAAACTTTCGGCAATGATGTTACTTTTTTTTCCGCCTCCCTCTTTACAGTTACAGGCTCAGAAGCTAGGCCTAATTCACTTATAAAATAAGGTATAACTTCTTTGCTACTAAAAGAAGAAGTATCAAATCCAGCAGTGAGATATAGCGTGGTCAAAAAATTTCCAACAGATTCAACAAATACCTCGGGCTGATCCTTGTTTATCACTACGCCTGGAACTAAATTTAACGCGTACTCATATCTTTTTTTTGAATGAAAAAAGTTATGAATGCAAATAGAGAGAAAAACCACCCACCTATCGTCAATTTCTATTGAGTCACATGAAAATCCAAATTCATCAATCATTAAATCTACAACATTAGGTGTTTTGGAGCCAACATCAGCCATCCTAGCTAATTTTTCATACTCAGGTAATAAATCTGGCTCTAATGAAAATCCATCTTTATCTTTAGCCCAACGTTGAACCTTTTCCCAAATTTGAGAAAGTTCCGGATAGTAGGCAATATCAAACTCTTCAGAGTCTATTAAAGAGTCGCCTACCGTCTTGAGAATTTGTTTGCTATCGCTTGTGGCATGAACCTCTGACCAATTTGCATATTTTTTACACTTAAAGCCAAGACGCTTCGCTTGTAAAATTATTTCCCAGGGGGATAGAACCCCCTTATATTTTAAAAAAAATAATTCGGGAACTGAGCCCTGACTTTCAGGCATTAATCATCGTCCTCATCATCCATGGGATTGGATACTGCCGTAAGTGACATGCCTTCTGGCAAGTTCGTCATATACCTATGTAATTTTTGTCCAACCGCCTCTCTAAAAGCTTCGATAGCCTCTTTATCCCGATCATTCGCAACAAATGATTCTTCTTCGATTGCCAAGCTACTCAAAAATAACTCTATCGCCGTCAAGGCTCCATCCTGACCGGCAATTCTTAACTCGGATAACAGCTTTGAGTAAAACTCATGGTTTGTATTAACCAAAACAACAACAAAGTCATTGACCTTGGTATATGACCAAAGTTGTCTAGATTCAGATGGAGCATATAAAACACATGCTCTCGTAAGCTGCTTATCTAGATCTTCAATTGCTAAACGGATTTCATTTGGCTCAATATTGGGATATTTATCGATTAGCCGATTTTCCAACTCTATTAATCTAGGCCCGGAAAGAATTCCAGTTCTTGGGCCATCAACCGTTTTAATAGTCGCTCCGGTTGCTGCAGTACCCGTAGGAACTACTGGACGGTCTACCGGACCACTTGGTGTCATATGTGTCGCATGCCATTCTTTAGATTGCTGTTTTACCAGCTTAAAAGCTGCCTTTGCAGCTGATGCAATTTTTTCAGTTAGCATAATCCAACATTCGCTTCTTGCTTGTAATAAATCAGCTGTAAATTCCTCAAATTCCTCATCTTTTTGATCGCGTGTCAAAATAGTAAATTCAATGCCTTGTTTATTATTATGAACGCCTAACAAATCGTCAGCGTCTGCATCAAATTTAATCTCAATTGACCAGAACCTTTGCTCTAGGACTGTCCTATTGTAGAAACCGAAATGTCCAGCCGCAATTTCCCTATCGGCTCGAACAAATGAAATGTTGCCAATACTCTCTTTAGTTCCGTAACATTTCCCTACATTTGTTGAGCCCCCTCGACTCTGTCCAGGCATTTGAATTTCAGGAAAAACAACTGAGGTAGTCAATTCAAATGTATAGACTTTACCCTTCCATCTGAATTCATAAGTATGACAATAGTCGTCCAGCTTTTTGTTTGTTGGCAAACATTTATCCGGAGCAGATACAAATTGCTCATAAATCTCAGCAGACTTACCAACAGCCTTCCCGGAAATTGAATCGCCCCATAAAGTAGACGAAATTACAGCATCGTTCATCAGAAATAGTGGATCATTAGGCCTTAATTTGATACCTTTGCCTTGCTGAACATATGCGCGTTGAGCCGGCATATATTCATAGATGGAAAAAGCTACATTTTTTCCCTCTTCCAACAGGTGACGGTAAAGGCGCCCCAAAATATCTAAACTATTTCTGATGATAGATTCGCCTCGTACATGTGAGAGCCTATCGCAATTTTTCCATGAGACAATGGTTCCGCTTTTGGGAATATCGCCAATAATTCCAGCAAAGTAGGCCGGCAATTCTTGCTTTGCTACCTTGGGAATATCAATAGATTCAGTCTTTTTTAGCTCCTCTAGATCAAGATATACAAAATTTATTGAATCTTTCTTTTTCCATGAATAGACGCCAATATTTTGACATTGACTTAAAGAGGCGTTAGGCAATCCATAGCCAAATTTACCTTTTCTTCTTGTTCTAACTACCTCTTCAATATCACCATTTGTTGTATTACCAAACTGAAGGGCTCCCTGGAGGACGTCGACAGGCATGCCATCACCGTCATCAAACACCAGTACTTCATCTACTTTTTTACGTCCATTAATATTTTTTTCTAAAAGGACAACATGAACATTTTTAGCGTTTGCATCAAATGAGTTATCAATCAACTCTGCTAAAGCATATGCTGTATTTTTATATCCAGCAGCTCTT
>JAIXPN010000161.1 GCA_027486235.1 Burkholderiaceae bacterium | reverse complement strand
TACGGCATACGGAGTCATCGGATAAAAAGGGGTGGTCTTATTAGCTGGCTCACCTTTAGTATCGTCGAAGCATTCACCTGAACCCGCATGATAGAGCTTTATCTGCTTATCCATCATGCGGCAGCCCTCAAGCATATTGAGCGTACCTAAAGCAATACTCTGAATGGTCTCAGCTGGCTGTTCAAACGAGAGGCCCACCGAAGATTGACCAGCCAAATAGTAAATCTCATCCGGGCTACTTTTTCGAAGTGCAACCAAAACACTGCGAAAGTCTTCAGGCACCATTGAAATGCACTGAACTTGCTCTTTAATACCCAATTGATGCAAATTAGAAAAACTAGAACCCTGTACATCCCTTGACGTACCGAAAACACTATAGCCCTTGCTAAGTAACAGTGCGGCAAGATAACTGCCATCTTGACCACTGACGCCGCAAATTAAGGCAACTTTTTGACTCATAAACTGATTCTTACTTTCTGCCATAGGTATCTTCAAAGCGCACAATATCATCTTCGCCCAGATAGCTGCCCGACTGCACCTCAATAATTTCCAGCGGGGTTTTGCCAGGGTTCGCCAATCGATGTGTCTGGCCTTGCGGAATGTAGGTACTTTGGTTTTCAGTGAGCGTAATCACCTTGTCGCCGTTCGTAATCTCCGCAGTGCCTTTGACCACGATCCAATGCTCGGCGCGGTGATGGTGCATCTGCAGGGATAAGCTTGCGCCAGGTTTTACTTGAATGCGCTTCACCTTAAAGCGCTCACCCTCATCGACACTGTCATACCAGCCCCAAGGACGGGCTACTTTGCGGTGCAGGGTTTTTTCTTCGCGCTTCTGTGCCTCTAATTGATTGACGATGTGTTTGACGTCCTGACTCTTGCTCCGGTCCGCTACCAATACTGCATCCGCAGTTTCAATCACAATTACATTATCTAAGCCAACCGTACTCACCAAACGGCTACTTGCATGCACCAATGAGTTTGTTGAATTACTGAGCAGCACATCACCACTTGTGACATTACCATCGACATCTTTATTGCCTACCTGCCACACAGCATCCCAAGCGCCTAGGTCATTCCAGCCCGCATCCAGCTCAACCATCTTGATGTGATATTGGCTACCAGGGCATTTTTCAATCACAGCATAGTCGATTGAATCACTCGGAATACCGCCAAACAATTCTTTGTCAGGCCTCATAAAGGGTTTACCGTCTGCCTGATCTTCGGTCTTTTGATCCCAGGCTTTCTGCGTAGCTTCTAAAATGTCAGGGCGATATTCTTGCAAGGCAGCAAGCCACGTGCTGGCGTGCAGTACAAACATACCGCCATTCCAACAATAATTGCCGTCTTCTAAATAGGCCATAGCAGTATCTAAATTAGGCTTTTCAGCAAACTGTTCGACGGTGTATTCAGCAAATCTACCTTTACTATTTGAACGCTTAATGTAGCCATAACCAGTTTCTGGTGCAGTTGGCCTAATACCTAGAATGGCGATGGTTTTTTTACTCGCATCATCCGCAATAAGGGCAATACAGCTTTGCAATGCTTTCGTGAATGCATCTGCATTTTGAATGATTTGGTCTGCGGGCGTAATGACCAAAATAGGGTCAATGGTTTTATCTGCGCCGCTTTCAGATGCATAGAGTGCTACCAAGGTCAGTGCTGGGGCGGTATTTCGGCCAGCGGGCTCCAAGAGTAAAGTTGCCTTGATGCTGTCCATCTCACGCAGTTGATCCAGCACCAAGAAGCGATGGTCTTCATTGGTCACAATCACGGTGTTGCCAAGCGATATCGATGGGGAAGCTAACCTATTGAGTCGCCCCACTGCCTCCTGAAACAAACTCGTCTTTTGATCATTTCCGGAGAGCACCAGGAACTGCTTCGGAAAGGCTGCCCGAGACAATGGCCAAAGCCGAGTGCCAGAGCCGCCACACAAAATTACAGGAAGTATGGTTGTCATTAAACTGGGGGAAATAAGCGTTTATGCTTTTTATAAATAAGGCTTTATTTTATATGCCCCAAGCCTCCAAAACTAAGTAAATCCAACTTAAAGTGTATTTTGTTAGTAAATACTAACTTTTTGGATGCTTAATTGAACTGCTTTTGCTGCCGAGCGGATTGCGCTACTAAAACGGCTTGCACAGCCATCATTACCTCATCTACTAAAGGTACTCTTTTCATATCCCCTACATTCGCAATCACACCACTCCAATACCCTTCAGTCTTCCATCTGGGTGAGTCGCAATAAATCTCCACCGTAGGCTTGCCTAGCACTGCCGATAAATGAGTGAGGCCAGTATCGACCCCAATAGTGAGTGCGGCATGCGCTACTAAAGAATAAGCCTCCTCAATCGAAAAAGCCCGCGGCACGATTGCCCCCGGAATTTGACTCGCTATCAAGACGCTAACCTTCATCTCCGCTTCACCGCCCCAAGGCAGGATCACTTGATAGCCTTGGCGGGACAATTCTTTTCCTAACTCTACCCAATGCTCATTAGGCCACCGCTTAGCAGCCCTTGCCGTCGAATGAAAGCAAACCACATACAGCATCGGGGCGCCCCGCTCGGTTTTCTTGAGTCCTTCAAACAGAAGTGGTGGCAATTGCTCCACAAACGCTTGCGGGTAAAAGCG
>JAIXPN010000041.1 GCA_027486235.1 Burkholderiaceae bacterium | reverse complement strand
GTCAAGCCATACACATGGGTGATATCAAAACCCATTTTCTCCATACCCTCAATCATTGCCGCAGGAGGTGCTGCGCCTGCCACCATTGCGTTAACGGTATGCAAAATCCCCTGCTTCATCTCATCGGGTGCATTAATCAACATATTGTGCACAATCGGCGCACCGCAATAATGGGTGACATGATGTTTGCGAATTGCCGCAAAGATATTTTGCGCATCCACTTTACGTAAACAAACATTCACCCCTGCACGGGCAGCAACGGTCCATGGAAAACACCATCCGTTGCAATGAAACAAAGGCAAAACCCATAAATAAACAGGGTGACGCGGCATATCCCATTCCAAAATATTCGAGATCGCATTGGTATATGCACCGCGATGCGAATACACCACGCCCTTGGGATTGCCGGTAGTACCGGAGGTGTAATTTAAACAAATGGAGTCCCACTCGTCGTCTGGCAATTGATAAGGAAAACTTGGGTCACCAGAGGCAATAAATTTCTCGTAGTCGATCACGCCAATTGGTTTGGCTGAACCTTGATATAAAGCATCATTGACATCCACAACATATGGGAGAGTTAATTGTTTAGCGCGCATGATTGCTAAAGCATCACTCATTACGACCGAGAACTCGGGATCGACGAGAACTAATTTGGCTTCACCATGCTCCAACATAAAAGCAATGGCTGATGCGTCTAAGCGCGTGTTTAATGCACAAAGCACTGCGCCCGTCATAGGCACCGCAAAGTGCGCCTCGACCATTGCAGGAATATTAGGCAACATAACTGCAACCGTATCAAATCGTTTGATGCCATGTTGTGTGAGTGCTGATGCAAATTGTCGGCAGCGCGCATAGGTCTGCGCCCAACTTCTACGGATATCACCATGAATAACTGCCGGTCGATTGGGGTATACCGATGCTGCGCGCTCGATAAACGTAAGTGGCGATTGGGCCACATAGTTTGCTGGGTTCTTGTCGAGACCCTGAGTATAGATTGAGCTTTTCATCATTACAGCCTCTTAAAAGAATCCTCTCATTAAGAAGTAATCACAAAGCACCCAAGTGGCGGAGAGGGCGGGATTCGAACCCGCGGTAGGCTATTAACCTACACACGCTTTCCAGGCGTGCGACTTAAACCGCTCATCCACCTCTCCGAAACCGTCCATTATACGGTTCGAAGAGAATGGGATGATTTATTACTCTTTTCTAACGCCTTAGACCTACAGCGATTGCTTCAATTGTTCCAAAATTGCTGGGTTCTCAAGGGTTGAGGTGTCTTGGGTAATGTCCTCGCCCTTGGCAATCACGCGCAAGAGACGGCGCATGATCTTGCCCGAGCGCGTTTTGGGCAAGTTATCACCAAAGCGCACATCTTTTGGTTTGGCAATTGGGCCAATCTCTTTGGCAACCCAATTACGCAGTTCGGTAGCAATCTTCTTCGCTTCCTCTCCTTCAGGGCGCTTTCCTTTGAGCACAACGAATGCGCAAATGGCCTCACCGGTCATCTCATCGGGGCGCCCCACTACCGCAGCTTCTGCTACCAGTGGATTGGCAACCAAGGTCGATTCAATTTCCATCGTGCCCATGCGGTGACCCGAGACATTCAAGACATCGTCAATACGACCAGTGATCGTGAAGTAGCCAGTATCTTTATTACGAATTGCACCGTCACCTGCTAGGTATAGCTTGCGCCCAAACTCATCGGGGAAATACGCTTTCACAAAGCGATCTGGATCTCCCCAAATCGTACGGATCATCGATGGCCAAGGACGCTTAACCACCAAAATACCACCTTGACCATTGGGCATGTCATTGCCCGTCTCATCCACAATCGCGGTCATAATGCCAGGTAACGGCAAGGTGCAAGAGCCAGGAACCATTGGGGTCGCACCTGGAAGCGGACTAATCATATGGCCACCTGTTTCGGTTTGCCAAAACGTATCTGCAATTGGGCAGCGCGAGCCACCTACGTTCTCGTAGTACCACATCCATGCCTCTGGGTTGATGGGCTCACCAACAGAACCCAACAAACGCAAGGAGCTCAAATCATATTTCTTGGGATGTATATTTGGATCGGTATTCGATGCCTTAATTAAGGAACGAATCGCGGTTGGTGCGGTGTAGAAAATTGTTGCCTTATGTTTTTGAATCATCTCCCAAAAACGTCCTGCGTTGGGGAAAGTGGGTACACCTTCAAACACAATCTGTGTCCCGCCTACTGCTAGCGGGCCATACGCAATGTACGAGTGTCCTGTAACCCAACCAATATCAGCTGTACACCAAAAGATGTCGCTTGGCTTGATATCAAAGGTCCACTTCATGGTAAGAATGGCCCACAAGATATACCCGCCAGTGGAGTGCTGCACACCCTTTGGCTTACCAGTAGAGCCTGAGGTGTACAGAATAAATAGAGGATGCTCTGCTCCAACCCACTCAGGATCGCAGGTCTTTGCCTCACCGGCAGTGATCTCATGCATCCAAGAATCCAAGCCTGCCTTGAATGGGATATTGCCACCCGTGCGCTTGTAAACAATCACGTTCTTAATGATCTCGCAACCGCCCAAGGACAGCGCCTCGTCCACAATCGTCTTCAGGGGCAAGGCTTTGCCGCCGCGCATTTGCTCATCTGCAGTAATTACTGCGACAGCACCTGCATCGATAATCCGCTCCTGCAAAGACTTGGCTGAGAAACCACCGAACACAACCGAGTGCGTTGCGCCAATGCGCGCACACGCCTGCATGGCCATCACGCCCTCAACCGACATCGGCATATAAATAATGATGCGATCACCTTTTTTGATACCGCGCTTGCGCAATGCATTTGCTAATTGGCAAACGCGGTCATGCAACTCTTGATACGTGACCTTGGTCACCTTGCCATCATCGGACTCAAAAATAATGGCGGTCTTATTTGCATTACCATTTTGCAAATTACGATCTAAGCAGTTGTAAGAAGCATTGGTTGTGCCATCTTCGAACCATTTATAAAACGGTGCCTTGGATTCATCTAAGGTTTTGGTAAAGGGCTGCTTCCAGTACACATTCTCTTTTGCTAAGCGTGCCCAAAATCCCTCATAATCCTTCTCAGCTTCTGCACATAATGCGCGATAGGCATCCATGCCAGATATCGCTGCGTTTTTTACAAAATCGGCTGGAGGATTAAAAATCCTGTTCTCTTGCATTAGTGGTTCCATGCTAATAACACCCTCTCTAAGTTCTTATGGTTACAACAAAAAACAATACGTCCATCGTTTCATATGACGATAAGTGAATTAAGTCCCGATTTGCCCTATGGCAAACCCTTAAAATGCCATTTTCATTCCACTTATTGAAATATCTCTATGCCAACCATTCGCCAAGATGACCTGATTCAAAGCATTGCTGACGCCTTTCAGTTTATTTCGTACTACCATCCTCGGGATTTCATTGAGGCAATGGGTCGTGCTTACGAGCTTGAGCAAGGGGCTGCGGCTAAAGATTCGATTGCCCAAATTCTGACCAATAGCCGGATGTGTGCGGAAGGTAAGCGCCCAATTTGTCAGGATACCGGGATTGCTGTGGTCTTCTTGAAGGTAGGGATGAATATCAATTGGAGTGGCGCGACGATGAGCGTGGCTGATATGGTCAATGAAGGTGTGCGCCGCGCTTATATGAATCCCGACAATACTCTGCGTGGCTCGGTTTTATTAGATCCCGCTGGTAAACGCAAAAACTCTGGTGACAACACACCTGCGGTGATCCATTATGAAATCGTACCCGGTAATGATCTTGAGGTCATTTGTGCTGCTAAAGGTGGCGGCTCTGAGATCAAAGCCAAAATGGTTATGCTCAATCCATCCGATTCGATTGTTGATTGGGTATTAAAGACGGTGCCCACGATGGGTGCCGGTTGGTGTCCTCCAGGCATTCTTGGTATCGGTATTGGTGGCACGCCTGAGAAAGCTGCCCTCCTCGCTAAAGAATCCTTAATGGCGCCGATTGATATTCAGGAACTCATTGCCCGTGGCGCCAAGAATCGCATTGAAGAATTACGTCTCGAAATTTATGAGAAGGTTAATCAGCTGGGTATTGGCGCACAAGGCTTAGGAGGCCTCACAACAGTTCTTGACGTGAAGATCATGGATTACCCAACGCACGCTGCTTCATTGCCAGTGGCGATGATTCCGAACTGTGCTGCTACGCGCCATGTTCATTTCCACTTAGACGGTAGCGGTCCCGCTCATTTCCAAGCGCCCTCTCTCAAGGACTGGCCAGCGGTCTCATGGCAAGCAGATACCCAGAAATCAAAGCGCATTGATGTGAACAACTTAACCGCCGAGGAAGTAGCAAGCTGGAAGCCTGGTCAAACTCTATTACTCAACGGCAAGATTCTGACGGGTCGTGATGCTGCACATAAACGGATTGCCGATATGCTGTCAAAAGGTGAGCCTCTTCCAGTCAGCTTCAAGAACCGCATGATCTATTACGTTGGCCCAGTCGATCCAGTTCGCAACGAGGTGGTCGGCCCAGCGGGACCAACAACCTCCACGCGCATGGACAAGTTCACTGAAACAATGTTAGGGCAAACAGGTTTGCTCGCCATGATTGGCAAAGCAGAACGCGGACCGGTTGCCATTGAATCGATCAAGAAACATCACTCGGCCTATCTAATGGCTGTGGGCGGTGCTGCGTATTTAGTATCCAAAGCCATTAAACATTCCAAGGTGCTTGCATTCCAAGACCTGGGCATGGAAGCGATCTATGAGTTTGATGTTGAGGACATGCCAGTCACCGTAGCCGTTGATTCCACTGGTACCTCGATGCATCAAACAGGTCCGCGCGAGTGGCAAATGAAGATTGGCAAAATTCCGGTTAGTGCGGCTTAGTTGTCTTGCGATCCATTTGACTGTTGATCTTGGCGAGCATCGGCGTATTTGATTCTGGGGTCGGTGGCCTATCCATTTTGGATGAGGCTTTGCAACAATTGCCCTCTTACGATTACATCTACTTTGCTGATTCTGCAAACGCGCCCTATGGGGAAAAGTCAGCGCAATGGATCGCTACACGTAGCTTGCAAATCTGCAACTATCTCAGCGAAGCAGGATGTGACGCTATTGTGGTGGCATGCAATACTGCGACTGCAGAAGCGATTGCTGCGATTCGTAGTGAGTTGAACATCCCCATTATTGGAGTTGAGCCCGGAATTAAACCGGCAGCAATGCAAACACAAAATCGTGTTGTCGGAGTATTAGCGACTGAGGCAACCCTTAAAAGCGATAAGTTCAATGCCCTTCTCGCCACCCTTCCAGAGGATTGTCAATTTATTAAGCAAGCAGGTGCTGGTCTTGTACCTCTAATTGAGGCCGGTCAAATCGATACCCCAGAAATGCACGCCCTCTTGCGTAACCATCTACGCCCCATGCAAGAGCAAGGTGCCGATACCTTGGTTCTAGGTTGCACCCATTATCCCTTTCTCAAAAAAATCATCCGCGGAATTGTGGGAGACTCGATCACGCTGATTGATACCAGCGATGCAGTTGTGCGTCAATTAGCAAGGCAATTGAATCAGCGTGAGATTGTGGCTCCACTTAAAGAGCATCCCTCCACCTTGCGCTTGCTCAGTACCGCCAATGCAGATACATTACAGGCGATGGCAAAACGTTTATTGCATAGTGATTTATCGAAGCTTAGGATTGAGACCAAAACAGTACAGACCGAATAAATGGCTAGCATGACTCAATCCCGCTTCCATCTTCCTTTCTCAAAGGAAGAGCGCATCATCATCGTGCTGGTCATCCTTGCGCATCTTGCCCTAATTGCCCCCTTTAACTTAAGCCTCAGCCCCAAGCAACCCGACTATCAAAATGATGAGCGGGTCATGGCTAATTTACTTGCGCCCGATGCTCCCAAAGCGCCGCCCAAACAAAGTGCACCCCCCGCCCCCAAAATGCCGGTTGAGGCTCCCAAACCCACCCCAAAACCGGAGGTGAAAAAGATCGATAAATCAGCAGCACCGGCGCCTGCACAAAGCGCACCAACCCAAGCTACTCAAACCCCACCCACTAAAGCAAGCGAAAGCACCCAAACCGCTACAGCTGCACCCCCCACATCAGGCGGTGGCGTCAGCGGCACCCCCATACAGACCGATATTGGCAAATTGATTGTGGTCTATCAGCCCGATGCTGACCCCTACTACCCTTCATTTTCCAAGCGCGCTGGCGAACAGGGAGAGGTCGTAGTTCGCCTTATCATTGATGAGACAGGGGTTGTTGAGGATGCCCGCCTTTTGCAATCCAGCTCCTATCCCAGGCTGGATCGGGCTGCGATGGAAATTGGCAAGCGTTACCGCTTTAAGCCTTATGTTGTAAATGGCACTCCCACTAAAATCTCAACTAACCTTTTGATTAAATTCAACCTAAAGAGCCCCTAATATGAATAATGCGTTTGGTCTTCACCACCTCTGGACTCAGGGGGATGCTGTCACCCACTTTATTGCCCTTGCGCTGCTATTTTTATCGGTGGTCACCTGGGTGATATTAATTAGTCGCATTTGGGGTTTGCGCAATATCAAACGTCTTAAAAATGAACTCGATGGATTTTGGCGAGCACGCTCTTTTGATGAGGGCCTCACATCGCTCAGTAACCATGCGCTAAATCCTTTCTACAAAATAGCCAAGTCCGCAAGCGAGGCATCGACCCACCATCAAAACCAAAGCTCAAACCATCGCGAGCTCTTACAAACCCTAAACTATTCCGAATGGATGGCGCGCAGTCTAAAAAATGGTGTTGACGGATCAGCAAGTCAGCTGCAAAAGGGCCTCACATTTTTAGCATCGACAGGCGCAACTGCACCGTTTATCGGACTCTTTGGAACGGTTTGGGGTATCTACCACGCCCTTATCGCAATCAGCAGCTCTGGTAGCGCCCAGATTGATCAGGTTGCCGGCCCGATTGGTGAGGCGCTCATCATGACTGCCTTTGGTCTTGCAGTTGCTATTCCTGCTGTATTGGGTTTCAACGCAATCAATCGTAGCAATAAGCTTGTAATGGCAGAACTCAATCGCTTTGCTAACGATCTTCTCGCCTACTTTGTAACTGGTGCACGTGTACCTGATCGGGAGTAATCATCATGTCCTTTAGTAATCTCTCCAACGATCAAAACGAAGATAGCTTAATGGCCGAGATCAACATGACTCCTATGGTGGATGTCATGCTGGTTCTTCTCATCATATTCATCATTACTCTGCCAGTAATTCAGCAGGCGGTGAAGGTTGAACTTCCCAAAGCCAATAGTGTACGCAATGAAGTGAAACCAGAGTCCGTGCAATTAAGCATTGATGCCAAAGGGCAAATCTTTTGGAACAGTACCCCCATTGATCTCGCCACCTTCAGTGCATATGCCGATAAGGCAGCAAAGAAAGATCCTCAACCAGAAATAAATTTACGTGCGGATAAATCGGTTCGCTATGACTCTGTTGCCCAAGTGCTGGCCGCTTCACGCCGGGCTGGCTTAACCAAATTAGGTTTTGTGACCGAGCCCGATTAATTCGGTTTGGCTGTTTTTTTCTCGGGCGCAGTTGTAATCGGATAACTGTGCTCCCAATGCGTAATGAAATTTTTGCTGTACTGCTGAGCTAAGGCAGTCGAGCGCAAAACAATCATATTTTCCGCATTGCTTTTCTCGGCGCTGTTGGTGAAGTTATAGCTACCGGTTACCACAATCTCGCCATCAATGATCATGACCTTATTGTGTGCAATTCGGTGTGCCTTATCCCCCCGCACAACAACCCCGCCCTTGAGTAAGGCGGCAATCACTTCCGAATTGTTCATGGCAGTTGGTCCATCTTGAATGACCTGAACCTCTACCCCGCGCTGTGCGGCCCGCGCAAGCGCTTCTGCAATATCAAGGTAAGTAAAGCTGTAAGCCATCACTTGGATATTCTTCTTAGCTGCATCTAAATAGCGAATGAGTCCCTTCGCTGCTCCAGTGGGTGGAGTAAAGAAAACTGAGAGCACATCAACCTTGAGAGTCGCGTCTGGCTTTGCTGGGTCTTTACTTGTTTTCGTTGTTTCTGAGGTGGCCAAAACTGGCTGAGCAAGAAAGCAGGCGCTCAATAGAAAAAGAATGATTTTTTTCATGACTCTGGACTCACCCTCTTTGGAAAGTGCAAAACACACTAAATTCGGTAAAAATGAATGGCCTACTATTGTGTCAGCTTTTTAAATCTCTATGAATATTCGCATAACTAATAAATTTTGCATATTTGCTCTATCGCTATTGGCATTCCAGGCGCACGGACAATCCATAAAGTCATCAATTCCAACTGTTGAGATCAATGGCATTTTGTGGGATCAGCACGAGATGACCATTGGCGAGGTCAAACGCTTTGCCAATGCCACAGGATTCTTAAGTGCTGCGGAGAAAGCCGGTGGCGGAACATCGTACGAGTTGGGCTTTGTCAAAAAACCGGGTTGGACGTGGCGCACCCCCTATGGCGTGCCTGCGGGTGACAATGAACCAGCCGTTCATCTCAATGCGTTTGAAGCGCAATCGATTTGTCAGTTTTTTGGCAAGCGCTTGCCAAGCGATCAAGAGTGGGTTGAGGCAGCCTATTTAGAGCAACGCAACTCTCCCCCAATGGGGTTCCAGAAGGGGCAACGCTACCCCTATCCAAACGGGGCTAATGCCAAAGGCTCGCACTGTCTTGGTAGCAGTTGTGGCAATTACAAAGGACTTGCCCCAGCCGGAAGTCTGAATCGAGGCGATGGTCATGTTGCTGCGGGTACTACTCAGCCTGGGGTCAATGGTCTTTTTGATATGGGCGGCAATGTATGGGAGTGGACGTCAACTAAAGTTAACAGTCAGCGGATTACCCGTGGTGCGTCTTGGTGGTATGGGCCAGAACAACAGCTTGAAAACAATGTAGCTAGCAAGCCCGAAGATACCGTGGTTGTCTATATTGGATTGCGCTGCGTTCGTACAAAATAACTGGTGCCCGAGGCCGGAATCGAACCGGCACGCCCTTTTTATGAGCGGCAGATTTTAAATCTGCTGTGTCTACCGATTTCACCACTCGGGCAAACGCAATCCGCCATTGTAATAAAGAATCAACAGCGGGTGGTGCATTGCAACAATGCACCATACCTGAAATCGTATCACGATGACTTTTTGGGTCACCCCCCAGGTCCCACATGAATAACCATGCAGCCATGAAAACAAAGGGTTTACCCCATATATCTATTACCTTAAAAATCCTACAATTTCCCTCTGCTTTACTTGCAGTATTTATTCGTTATTAACCAGGAGATATGAATGTCCGAGATTAAAAAACAAGCACCACGTCGTAAATTTTTGAAAGGTGCAGCAGTCGGTAGCGCAGGAGCAGCTGCTCTTAGCTTCCCAATGATTTCACATGGTCAAGCGGCACCGCAAACTTTCCGCTTCCAATCCACTTGGCCAGCAAAAGATATTTTCCATGAGTACGCAGTTGACTTTGCTAAAAAAGTAAACGACATGACTGGCGGCGAACTCCGTATTGAAGTATTGCCTGCTGGTGCAGTTGTTCCAGCATTCGGTTTGCTCGATGCAGTTTCCAAAGGTACGTTGGATGGTGGTCATGGTGTGGTTGCTTATCACTACGGTAAGAATGCCGCTCTCGCTCTGTGGGGATCTGGTCCTTCCTTCGGTATGGACGCCAATATGCTTCTCTCATGGCACAAATACGGCGGCGGTCAAGCTTTCCTCGAAGAGCTCTACAAAACCGTTGGCGCAAACGTGAAGTCTTATGTGTATGGCCCAATGCCATCACAGCCTCTCGGCTGGTTCAAAAAGCCAATCACCAAGGCAGAAGATCTCAAAGGCCTCAAGTACCGTACCGTCGGTATTGCGATTGATATGTTTACCGCGATGGGCGCTTCAGTGAACGCTCTTCCTGGTGGAGAGATTATTCCTGCGATGGATCGTGGTCTCTTGGATGCTGCTGAATTTAACAATGCATCGTCTGATCGTCTCTTGGGCTTCCCAGACGTTTCGAAGATTTGCATGTTGCAAAGCTTCCACCAAAACGCTGAGCAGTTCGAGATTTTGTTTAACGGCACTAAGTACAACGCCCTTCCAGCAAAACTCCGCTCAACATTAGACAACGCAGTTGACGCTGCTTCTGCTGAAATGTCATGGAAAGCTGTTGATCGCTACTCCAGAGACTACGCTGAAATGCAAGCGAAGCAAGGCGTCAAGTTCTACAAGACCCCAGACTCGGTATTGCGTACCCAGTTGAAGGTGTTCGATGACGTTGTTGCTAAGAAATCTGCTGAGAATCCACTCTTCAAGAGAATCGTGGACTCACAGAAGGAGTTTGCTAAGCGTGCCGTCAAGTGGGACTTGGATGTCACCACAGGTCGCCGTATGGCTTACGACCACTACTTCGCTCCAGCTCCAGCAGCGCCTAAAAAGGGCTAAGCTGAACTAAGGCGGTAGTCCAGCAATTCTTGATAGAATGCTGGTTTAGCAGTAAATCAATGGGATGGTTATTCAATAACCATCCCATTTCTTATATAAGATTCAAAGGTATAGCTATGCAAAACCTCTTTTTAACCGTTGATAAAATTTCAACAGTCATTGGCCACTTCTTCTCGTGGCTCGTAGTGGGGCTCACTGCTCTGATTGGCTTTGAAGTGTTCTCTCGCTATGTACTCAATAATCCTCACCCTTGGGTCTTTGATGCCCAAATCATGATGTACGGCACGATGTTCATGATGGCCGGTGCCTATACATTGGCCAAGAATGGCCATGTGCGCGGTGACATTTTGTATGGCTTCTTAAAGCCTCGTACCCAAGCCATTTTTGACCTCATTTTGTACATCGTCTTCTTTATTCCAGGTGTTATCGCTTTAGCGTATGCAGGTTATGGTTACGCTGCTGACTCCTGGAGAATTTTGGAGCACTCTTCCATTACTTCAGATGGGCCTCCAATTTATCCATTTAAGACCATTATTCCGATTGCCGGGGTAGTGCTCCTACTCCAAGGTATCGTTGAAATCTTACGTTGCGTGGTTTGCATCAAAGAAGGTGAATGGCCTTCACGCGAGCAGGACGTTGAAGAAGTTGACGTCGATGCACTCAAAGCCATGGTTGGCAAAGATAAGGATTAAGAAAATGCGTAAGGAACTTTTATTCGGCTTCTCGATTATGGCCTTGGTGGTCTTGGCCACCATCATCTTTATGCCGTGGGGCAATATTCAAAGTGGTCATATGGGACTACTCATGCTCTCATTGGTTGTGGTGGCGATTATGTTGGGCTTCCCCACCGCCTTCACCCTGATGGGTATGGGTATGATTTTTACCTTCATTGCATATAGCTTTCAGAATCCCGCCTTGGCACTCGATAACACCCTCTCTTTGATGGTGCAGCGAGCGTATGCGGTGATGACCAATGATGTCTTGATCTCGATTCCCTTATTTGTGTTCATGGGCTACTTGGTTGAGCGTGCCAATCTGATTGAGAAATTATTTAGATCATTGCACCTTGCTCTCGTTCGAGTTCCTGGTTCACTCGCTGTAGCTACCATCTTTACCTGTGCGGTATTTGCTACCGCAACGGGTATTGTCGGTGCCGTTGTAACACTGATGGGCTTACTTGCCCTGCCAGCGATGTTAAAGGCGGGTTATGACACGCGCGTTTCCGCAGGTTGTATTACAGCCGGTGGCTGCTTGGGTATTTTGATTCCCCCTTCCGTTCTCCTGATTGTGTATGGTGCAACGGCTGGTGTATCTGTTGTTCAGCTTTATGCAGGCGCATTCTTCCCAGGAATTATGTTGGCCAGTTTGTATATCGGCTACGTCATCATCCTGGCAAAACTCAAGCCAAACTTAATGCCGCCACTGGCTGAATCAGAGCGCAAGGTTCCAGTACCACTAAGCTATACCGAGCTCGGTGAGAAGATTAGCCAAAAAGTGATTCCTGCTTTGCTGGTTGCCTTAAAGGGTAAGCGTAACCTCAATGTCAGCGGCAAAGAGATCTTCAAATCTCTGTTTATTGCTTTAATTCCTTTGATCGTATTTGTTGCATTCACTGGCTCCATCTATCAAATTGTCACCAAACCCGCTGAAGTGATCAGCATGGATGTGATGTCCTTGGGTGAGGCTGGTAGTGGTAGCGACTACTCAAGCGGCTCAACCACTGGTTTGAATGAGCCACCTGGTGCAGAGAAGGATACGCCTAACTCAAGCCTGTCTCTGCCTCCTGGCGCAGAAGATGAGAAGCCTGTTGCTAAAGCATCAGGTCCCTCAGAACCAGCCAAGGCAGCAGAACCGCCTAAACCGGTAGATGCTCCACTTGGATTCTGGATCATGACCGGAATTTTGGGTGCTCTTTTAGTCTTCTATTACCTGATGCTGACATGGGTTCGACTTGAGATCTTTAAGATGTTATTGGGATCTTTCTTCCCTCTCGCAGTTCTCATTCTGTTTGTGTTGGGCTCCATCGTCTTCGGTTTGGCGACCCCAACCGAGGCAGCGGCTGTAGGCGCAATTGGCGGTGTGGTTTTGGCTGCTGCCTATAAGCAGCTCAATATGACTGTGATTAAAGACTCTGTCTTCTTAACCGCTAAAACGGGTGCGATGGTGTGCTGGTTATTTGTCGGCTCATCCATCTTCTCTGCTGCGTTTGCTTTATTGGGTGGTCAAGAGTTGGTTGAGAAATGGGTGCTCTCGCTTGGCTTGAGCCCATTGCAGTTCTTGATTCTGTCGCAGATCATTATTTTCTTATTGGGTTGGCCACTCGAGTGGACTGAGATCATCGTGATCTTCATGCCAATTTTCGTGCCACTGCTCGATGACTTTGGTATCAATCCTTTGTTCTTTGGTCTCTTGGTCGCCCTGAATCTGCAAACTGCTTTCTTGTCGCCACCAGTAGCGATGTCGGCGTTCTACCTGAAAGGTGTTGCGCCTCCTCACGTAACCCTCAATCAGATTTTCTTGGGCATGATGCCATTTATGGGAATCCAGGTCATTGCCTTGGTCCTCTTATATGTCTTCCCTGAGATTGGTCTCTGGTTACCAGGGGTCTTATACAGGTAATTGTTTCTCTTATCTAACCCCGCTTCGGCGGGGTTTTTTATTAGAATCGGATGGTTCATGAAAGCTCTCATTGCCAGCTCTTCTCTCAAACGCTATGGGCGTTATTGCGCCTATCTGCTCGGCGCTCTATTGCTATTGCTTATTGGCTTGATAGCAGCCTATTTGATTTCTGCAAAGTCACATTTTTCGGGGACGATTCGAAGTGCGGTTCTCAACCAAACGGTGCAGATTCAGTTTGATGAAAACGATATTCCCCACATCAAAGCCAAGTCACAAAGTGACGCATTTTATGCATTGGGTTTTGTGCATGCTACTGAGCGCTCATGGCAACTCGAGATTAGTCGGCGCCTAGCCTCTGGTCGTCTGTCGGAGATCCTTGGAGAGCGCACCGTGTCCCTGGATCGTTTTCTCAGAACCCTGGGAATTAAAAATGCGGCTGAGAAACAGTTTGAGCGCTACCCTACTGAAATCAAACAATTGCTACGCGCTTATGCCGATGGCGTGAATGCTGGAAATCAAGCCCTGGGCTGGGCCTTACCGATTGAGTATTTTTTAACTGGGTCTCAGCCAGGTCATTGGTCGCCCACCGATAGCATCGCCTGGTCTTTAATGATGGCCCTTGATTTGGGGGATAACTGGCAAAAAGAATTGTTTCGGCTGGAGCTCTCCCAATATCTGACAACCGCACAAATTTGGGACGTAATGCCGCCGTATCCAGGAACGAACCCGGTGAGCAATCTGGATTTTGCAAAGCTCTATAAAGAACTTGGGGTCTTTAAACAATCCCCTAAGTCAGCAGAGAAACAATCCCAGCAGAAACAGGATTCTTATCTATTAGAAAGTGCTGATTTATCACCGTGGTTAAGCGATAACAAAGAGGGTTTAGGGTCGAATAACTGGGTCCTCACCGGTAAGAAAACGTTTTCGGGCAAACCTCTCCTAGCCAACGATCCCCATTTGGGCTTAAGCGCCCCATCGACCTGGTTTTTTGCTCATCTCGAGGCTCCAGGGCTTAATGTCATTGGCGCGACATTACCGGGGATTCCGGCGATTGTTTTAGGCAGAACAGACAAAATTGCGTGGGGATTTACCAATACAGGGCCTGATGTTCAGGATCTCTATCTAGAAAAACTGGATCCCAATAATCCCAATCAGTACATTGGTCCCGATGGTCCACTTTCGTTCTTGGCTCGAGAGGAGATCATTCAGATTAAAGATAAGCCGCCGCTGCGCTTTGTGGTCAAACAAAGTCAGCATGGGCCGATTATTTCCGATAGCCATGCGCGTGCACAAAAGATTATTGATACCAAGCGCTTTGCCCTTGCGCTTCGCTGGACTGCTTTGGATGTTGAGAATCAAACACTATTGGGCGGTATTCTGATGAATCGCGCTGATTCGATCGAATCCTTCAAATCGGCCCTACGTCATCACTATGCGCCTATGCAAACGGTTGCGATTGCCGACACGCAGGGCAATATTGCACTCCAAGTTGCCGGCACCTCCCCACGTAGACAGTTATATCAAGGTTTATATGGTGTTGCTCCCGCACTGGGCTGGGAGCGTTCCTTTGCTTGGACTGCATATCTTCCCTTTGAACAGCTACCTAGCTTCACCAATCCAGAATCAGCATGGCTAGCCAGCGCTAATCAACAAATTATCTCTGGCACCAATCCAAATCCGCTAACGGGTGACTGGGACCTGCCATTTCGGTATGAGCGCATTAAATCCATGATCGAGGCAAAAGATCAGCACGACCTAAGCTCCATGCAGGTCATGCAAGGGGACGCCGTATCGCTGGCATCCCACCCCTTGCTCGATCTGTTTCACCAAGCGAATAGTAATCATCCGCTCCAAAGTACAGCACAATCATTCATTCGTTCTTTTGACGGCAATATGCCCAGGGATTCTGTTGGTGCATTGATTTTTAATGCGTGGGTGGACCAATTAACGCGCTTGTTATTCTCCCGCTTGGGCGATTCCTTTAAAGAGGAATATGGTCGTAGACACTTTCGTGCAGCCCTACTTAACCAAATGAGTAAGCCCAATAGCCCTTGGTGTGATTTACCCAATACAACTGCAATTGAGAACTGCCAAGAGACTGCAAATGTAGCTCTTGATAAAGCCTTGGCGGATTTAAAAGATCGTTATGGCAGCTCCCCCAATCAATGGCAATGGGGCCAAGCACATCAAGCGGTTTCTGAACACCGTCCGTTTAAAGGATTGCCTTATCTCTCATCGTTTTTTAATGTGCGCGCTCCAATACCCGGAGATGCTTTTACAGTAAATGTGGGCAGACCCGTGTTAAACAATCCACAGTCTCCCTATCAAGCCAATCATGCACCAAGCTTACGGGCTATATATGATCTCAATGATCCAGAGCAATCGGTCTTCATGTTTCCGACGGGTCAATCGGGGTGGGTACAAAGCAATCAATATCGTAATTTGAGTAAAGCTTGGTCCGATAATGCACTAATCCCTTTGAGGATGAAACCAGGTCAAGTGAGTCGCGAGATTTTGATCAAAAGCAAATAATCGGATGTTGTTCATCCAAGGCCTGGGCTTAGGACTACAATGAAGTTGATATCCATGTAGATGAAAGCAAAAGCTTAACTATGAACCCCATTCTTAAAACAGGTATTGTCGCTCTCTTATTAACCACTACCCCAACTGTCTTTGCTGCTTGGGATGAACTTGGTACCAGTGAATTCATTACCGTACTGATTGACAAAGCGAGTGTTAAAAAATCAGGGGATAAAGTTCAGGTTCTATCGATGCTCGATCTCAAAAAACCTGGGGTTGAGCCCAAGACCAAGACACCGGTGAACTCCATTATTGGTTTAAATGAATACCACTGTGGTCAGGTGCAATACCGACCACTCGAGGTGAAGTTTATGTCTGGCAAAAGAGGTACAGGTAAGGTAATCGATGAGATTAAAACTCCAGACAGTGCATTTGAACCTGTCGTCAGCGGTGACTGGGCAGCGGGAGTCTATAACTTTGCCTGCCGCGCAAATTAAGAACCCAGTCTTTCTACCTATCCATCAAGCCGGTCGAGCTTTTGTTCGCCCCACTCTTTTACTATTAGCACTTTCAAGTACCGTTCTGCTGCAATCCTGCGCCGCACCGTTTGTAGCTGCGGCCAGCAGCGCTGGCACTGCTGCCAGCTCGGCGGCTGTAGCAAGCCCCATGACTGCAGTGAGTGTCACCTCCACTGTTACCACAGGAAGATCGCCCCTTGAGCACGCAACTTCTGCTGCTACAAAGAAGGATTGCAGTTTCTTTAATGTCTTTAGTGGTAAAGCGATTTGTCAAGAAATCGTAATTCCAGGGATTTCAGATCAAAGTGAGTTGATTATTGGCGAAGCAGATCGACAAGGAGCCGTCATTGAAGTGATTGAGGTACGGCCTAGTCAATAAGGCCAGTAAATGGGGTGAACGACGGGACTCGAACCCGCGACAACCAGAATCACAATCTGGGACTCTACCAACTGAGCTACGTCCACCACTGCTACTTCGTTATTATAGCTTCCCAAGGACTCCTATAATCTATGCGGATTGAGCGTTTAAATCAAAGGCCGCCCAGTCGCCCAACTCGAGACTAGCCTCAAAAAAGAACTCCTCAATCGCTTCCCTGCTCTTGACCTGTGCAAGCGCCCGATGATCCGATAATCGCTGTCGCCAACGTCTAGAGCCAGCCCTACCATGTGCCAAACCCATGATGTGGCGAGTAATTGCTCCTAGATAAAAAGGTTTTTGATGGTCTTGGCAATGATCAAACCATGCTTTGCTTTGTTGTACAAGTCCAATCTGAATGCGATGCCATTCCGTTTCACTAAAGAGATAGCCAGCCGCTGACCCATCAGACTGCAATAGATCATCCCAGCCGAGAAGCATGGCAGGAAAGTGATAGGCTGCCCTACCCACCATAAAGCCATCAAAGTCGTGCCAGTGGGCGGCAATCTGTTCATTCGTCTCTAGACCGCCATTAAGAAGCACTTGAAGATTTGGGTAAGATTTTTTTGCGTCCGTCCGTAACTGCTTTGCAACTTCATAATGCAAGGCCGGCTTGGTGCGATTTTCTTTGGGTGATAACCCTTTTAATACTGCATTACGCGCATGAATTGTGACCTGCGAAGCGCCAGCATCGGCAACCGCTAATATGAAATCCAGGACAAATTGATAATCACGGGTAGATTGTGCGGCATCCATCTGATCCAGTCCGAGTCGATGCTTTACTGAAATCGGACGATCACACGCTGCACGCATGGCGCGCACACAATCAGCAACCAAATTGGGTTCTGCCATGAGGCAAGCCCCAAAGGCACCCTTTTGCACCCGCTCAGAAGGACAGCCGCAATTGAGATCAATCTCGTCGTAGCCCCACTCTTGCGCTAGCTCAGCACAGCGCGCTAGATCATTAGGCTCACTACCGCCGAGCTGCAAAACGACGGGGTGTTCGATGGGGCTGTAATCCAAATGCCGTGGCTGATCACCGTGCAATAGAGCACCGCTAGTGACCATTTCAGTATAGAGAACCGCGTTTTGGGTGAGAAGGCGGTGAAACGATCGGCAATGCCGGTCGGTCCACTCCATCATCGGGGCAACGGCAAGACGTTTAGGCACAGCAGCCCCTAAAGTCCTTAGACCTCTTCGCGCGACGCCTTCTTACGCTCGTGCTCTTTTAAGTAGCGCTTGCGCAGACGAATACTCTTGGGTGTGACCTCGACCAACTCATCGTCGGAGATAAACTCAACGGCATACTCCAAGGTCAGCTGGACAGGCGGTACTAAACGCACAGCCTCGTCGGTTCCAGAGGCACGCACGTTCGTTAACTGTTTGCCTTTAATTGGATTAACCACCAGATCATTGTCACGACTATGAATACCAATAATCATGCCTTCATACAGTGGGTCTCCGGGAGATACAAACATCCGTCCACGGTCTTGTAATTTCCAAAGCGCGTAGGCAACTGCCTCACCGTCATCTTGACTAATCAAGACACCGTTATGGCGCTCACCAAGAATGCCATCCTTAACAGGTGCATAGGAATCAAAGTTATGACTCATCAGACCGTTACCACGGGTTAAGGTCATAAAGTCTCCCTGAAAGCCAATTAAGCCTCGCGCAGGAACGCGGTACTCTAAGCGCGTGCGGCCCTTACCATCGCTGACCATATCCAAGAGCTCTGCCTTACGCTTACCGAGCTCTTCCATGACTCCGCCTTGGGTAGTGTCTTCTACATCAACAGTCAAATTCTCATACGGCTCAAGCTTCACCCCGTTTTCTTCATGGAAGACTACACGGGGTCTGGATACTGCAAGCTCATAGCCCTCGCGTCGCATGTTCTCAACCAAAATGGTGAGATGCAGCTCCCCGCGACCAGAGACCTCAAAGACGGTGTCATCATCGGTATCGCGGACACGTAAGGCCATATTGGATTTGAGCTCACGATCTAAGCGCTCCCGAATCTGGCGGCTGGTTACAAATTTACCCTCACGACCGGCTAATGGGCTGGTGTTCACCATGAAGTTCATGGTGAGAGTTGGCTCATCAATTTTGAGCATAGGTAAGGCATCGACTTGATCGGGTGTGCAAATCGTGGTGCCAATCGCTAAGTCCTCGATACCGTTAACAAGAACAATATCGCCGGCAATCGCTTCATCGACCACTTCACGCTCTAAGCCTTTGAACTTGAGGACCTGATTAATACGACCTTTAAAAGGTATTCCATCCGGACCATTGACACAAACAACATCAATACCGGGCTTGATCTTCCCTCGCCGAATACGTCCTACACCAATCTTGCCAACATAACTGCTGTAATCAATCGAAGAAATTTGGAGTTGTAGGGGGGCATCCACTTCATCATCGCGCACGGGTACATGCTTTAACACGGCATCAAACAAGGGGCGCATATTGCCCTCACGCACGTTCTCATCCGTACCGGCATAGCCATTTAAGCCTGAGGCATAAATGACCGGGAAATCCAATTGCTCCTCGGTTGCACCTAACTTATCAAACAACTCAAAGGTGGCATTGATCACATAATCGCAGCGTGCGCCAGGACGATCGACCTTATTAATCACCACAATCGGTTTTAAACCAAGAGCAAGGGCTTTTTTAGTCACAAATCGGGTTTGGGGCATGGGGCCCTCTACGGCATCCACCAGCAAGAGTACGCCATCGACCATCGATAAAACACGTTCTACTTCACCACCAAAATCTGCGTGGCCAGGGGTATCAACAATATTGATATGCGTACCGTCATACTCCACGGCGCAGTTCTTGGCCAAAATAGTAATGCCTCGTTCTTTCTCAAGATCATTGGAGTCCATCACGCGTTCAGAGATCTTCTCGTTTGAGCGGAATGTACCCGATTGACGAAGTAACTGATCAACGAGAGTGGTTTTGCCATGGTCAACGTGAGCGATGATGGCGATATTACGAAGTGCGCGTTTGGTCATGTGATGCTTTGCTTAATAAAGGTGAAAAATTAGTTTTGGTTGATCAGGCGCTGAGCGATAAAGCGACGCGGGTGCAGAACTCCCGAGCGCCAATCGGCAGTGCCAATAAAATTTTGTGGGAGTGCTTGACTACGATAAATGCGAAACAAGGAATCAGCCCATTGGCTTGCGATATTTAAGGCACACGGTACCCGCTGCCCCATCTCTAAGCGCTTTGCTTGGTGATCATCGACCGTCAACTCGGGTAAAGATTGCAAAAGCGCATCAACTGGCAAAACCTGTGGTGCCATATCGCAAATCCCATCTAAGGTAACCGCCCGATCGAGTGACAAATGACCCACCATCGTTCTGCGTAAACCAATCAGATGAGCCCCACAGCCCAGGACATGGCCAATATCCTCTGCAAGGACCCGAATATAGGTTCCTTTACTGCAATGTACCTCTAGAGCAATTTCTGGCCAACTGACATCCAACACCGTAATTGAATAAATAGTAATTTTGCGCGACTCGCGCTCAATCTCCACTCCAGCACGCGCATACTCATAGAGCGGCCTACCATCGCGCTTGAGCGCTGAATACATCGGAGGAACTTGCTCAATCTCACCCATGAACTGAGGCAAAATTCCGTCAATCAGGCTTTTTGCCATCGCATTATCGGTAACTTCTGCAGTGGATTTCTCGGCAATCACCTGACCTTGAGCATCGCCCGTATCTGTCTGAATTCCAAAACGCAAGCGGGCTTGATACTTTTTGTCGGCATCTAATAAGTCTTGAGAGTACTTTGTAGCCTCACCAAGGCAAATTGGCAGTAAGCCAGTTGCCATTGGATCTAATGTGCCTGTATGACCTGCTTTATCGGCATGCAAAAGGCGCTTGACCGAGGTTACTGCGCTCTGAGAAGTCATGCCGCAGGGTTTATCTAATAAGACTACCCCGTCAATCCGTTGAGCCATCTGAATTAATTAGGCTTTGAGCCTAAAGCCTGGTCAATTAATCGAGACATTTCTGCGCCACGCTCGATGGAGGTATCAAAGACAAAATGCAAGGTCGGTACCGTATGGGTATGCATGCGCTTAAAGAGCAATGAATGCAGATAGCCCGCTTTCTCTTGCAGTGAACCCAAAGCATACTGAGGATCCCCACCCAAAACCGTGAAATAGACTTTGGCATGAGCCAAGTCAGGCGATAACTCAACTGCTTGGATGGTAATTAAGCCATTCGCGGGATCTCGCAACTCTCGTGGAATGAGTTCAGCCAAATCCCGCTGAATTTGGTCAGCGAGTCGTTGGTGACGGTGTGGACTAGTTTTATGCATACGCTAAACGCTTACAGACTTCTAGCAACCTCGGTAACCTCAAAGATCTCGAGCTGATCGCCCTCTTGAATATCGTTGTTGTTCTTTAGGGAGAGGCCGCACTCAAAACCACCCTTCACCTCTTTAACATCATCCTTAAAGCGTTTTAATGAATCTAATTCACCAGTCCAAATCACAACGTTGTCACGCAGCAAGCGTACGCGAGAGTTGCGACGCACGATACCATCGAGCACCATACAACCTGCAATTGCTCCCACTTTAGACACATTGAAGACCTGACGAATCTCAACCATGCCGGTGATCTCTTCTTTCTTATCTGGGGTCAACATACCACTTAGGGCAGCCTTAACCTCATCCACCGCGTCATAAATAATGTTGTGATAACGAATATCAACTCCATTGGTCTCAGCTAATTTACGAGCTACAGCATCTGCCCGCGCATTAAAGCCAATGATCACACCTTTAGAAGCGATTGCTAAGTTCACATCCGTTTCAGTAATGCCACCGACAGCAGCATGAACGATTTGTACTTTCACCTCATCGGTAGACAGTTTTTGCAAGGACTGTGACAGTGCCTCTTGAGAACCCTGGACGTCTGCCTTAATAATGATTGGTAAGAGCTTGGCCTCGACTGCGCCCTCACCCATGTTTTCCATCATGGTCTCAAGCTTCACGGCCTGCTGTTTTGCTAACTTCACATCACGGAACTTGCCTTGACGGAACAAGGCAATCTCGCGGGCCTTACGCTCATCTGCCACCACTTGGAATGACTCACCTGCATCAGGCACTTCCGATAGGCCTTGAATCTCCACTGGGATAGATGGACCTGCTTCATTCGTTGGCTTCGCGTTTTCATCCAACATGGCGCGCACGCGTCCATAGGATTGGCCAGCTAACAACATATCACCGCGCTTCAAAGTACCAGACTGAACCAAGACTGTAGCCACAGGGCCTTTACCTTTATCCAATCGTGCTTCAATCACAATACCTTGAGCGGGTGCATCTTTCTGCGCCTTGAGCTCCAAGACTTCGGCTTGCAGGAGAACGTTCTCCAATAGCGCATCAATCCCCTCACCGGTTTTTGCAGACACTCCAATGAATGGAGAATCGCCACCATACTCTTCTGGCACAACCTCTTCCGAAACCAACTCGGTCTTCACACGATCAGGGTTTGCTTCAGGTTTATCAATCTTATTAATAGCAACCACTAATGGGACGTTTGCTGCTTTGGCGTGATGAATAGCCTCACGGGTTTGTGGCATGACGCCGTCATCAGCCGCCACCACCAAAATCACAATGTCCGTTGCCTTGGCACCGCGGGCACGCATTGCTGTGAATGCCTCATGACCAGGAGTATCCAAGAAAGTAATCACGCCGCGCGGAGTTTCTACGTGATAGGCGCCGATATGCTGTGTAATTCCACCCGCTTCGCCAGCCGCGACTTTTGCCACCCGAATCTTATCGAGCAACGATGTCTTACCGTGATCAACGTGACCCATCACCGTAACCACGGGGGGTCTTGGCAATAGAGGGGCATCAGCTACCGCCGCACCTAAATCAATTTCAGGATCATCCAATTTGGCAGCATGTGCTTTATGACCCATTTCTTCAACGATGATCATTGCAGTATCTTGATCAAGGACCTGGTTAATGGTCACCATCTGACCCATGCCCATTAACAACTTGATAACCTCTGCGCCCTTGACAGACATTTTGTGAGCTAAATCTGCAACCGTGACAGTTTCAGGAATGTACACATCCCGAATAACTGGCTCTGTAGGCACTTGGAAGTTCGTTGCTGGAGCGTCCTCTTGATTCTGCTGTTGCTTCTTACGACCACCGCCGCTGCGCCAACCACCACCCAAACCTCCGGTGATATCGCCACGCGTTTTCAGACCAACCTTACGCTTTGCACCCTCTTCTTGCCAAGTAGAAGAGGTCTCAGACGACTTAATTAATTTACCGCCAACCTTGGCTGGCTTCTTTTTATCATCACTACCTTCGGCCTTGACGGGCTTATGTAAGGTACCTTTCTTTGCCTCTTCACTAGCAACTTCACTCGGTGCTTTAAGTACCCGCGCAGGAGCGCTCATCATGTCTCGAATCGCAGATACTTCTGCCTCGGCAGCCGCACGCCGAGAGCGTAGCTCAGCTAAATCTTTTTTGGCCTGCTCTTTATTAGCCGCCTCTTGATCAACTTCTGCCTGGCTGGGCTTTTGTACAGCCTCTACCTTTTTCTGCTTCGCTTCGGAAGCAGCCTTCATCTCCGCTTCTTGTCTTGCCAATAACTCGGCTTGACGTGCCGCCTCTGCAGCGCGCTTCTCTAACTCCTCATCCGACAAAATAGCTTTCTTCTCAGCAGGCGCCTTTACCTGTGCTACTTTTTCTTGGACAGGTTCTTCCGCTTTGGCTGACTCATCGCGCTTGACCAATACACGCTTTTTACGAACCTCAACTTGCACAGTGCGAGTGCGACCAGCTGAATCCGCTTGACGAATCTCGCTAGTCTCGCGCTTAGTGAGCGTAATTTTTTTACGAGCACCAGCCTCAGCACTGCCGTGCGCTTTTTGGAGATACTCTAAAAGCGCAGTCTTGTCCTTATCGGTGATCTTATCGGCCTCAGATTCTTTTTCAATTCCGGCGGCCTTGAGTTGCACCAATAAATCAGCTGGGGTACGTTTTAGCTCAAGAGCTAGTACTTCTACTGTTGTCGTAGCCATGCGCTTTTCCTCATGCATTAAACCAATGTTCACGCGCTTTCATGATGAGCGTTTTGGCTGCTGTTTCATCCATACCAGTGATTTCCACCAGCTCGTCTACTGCTAAACCAGCCAAATCATCCCGTGTATGAACTTGGTTTTCTGCTAACTTTGCAATCAATCCTGTTGATAGGCCTTCTAAAGAACGGAGATCTTGAGAAACCTCTTCAATGCGCTCCTCCTTGGCTAATTCCATGGTTAATAGAGAATCGCGCGCACGGGTACGTAACTCGTTGACCGTATCTTCATCAAACGCTTCAATCTCAAGCATTTCTGATAGAGGTACATAAGCCACCTCTTCAAGGGAGTTAAAGCCCTCTTCAATCAAGATGTCAGCAACCTCTTGATCAACGTCTAACTTATCCATAAACAATTGGCGGACCACAACCGATTCTTTTTCCGATTTCTCGGCAGACTCTTCAGGAGTCATGATGTTGATTTGCCAACCGGTTAACTCACTGGCTAAGCGAACGTTTTGCCCGCTACGACCAATCGCAATTGCTAAGTTCTCTTCATCAACCACAACATCCATGGCGTGACGCTCCTCATCGACCACAATCGATGACACTTGTGCAGGTGCTAAGGCCCCAATCACAAACTGGGCAGGATCTTCAGACCAGAGCACAATATCAACCGCCTCACCAGCCACCTCATTACGCACTGCTGTAACACGAGTGCCGCGTACACCAACGCAAGTACCAATTGGATCAATCCGCTTATCGTGGGTAACCACTGCAATCTTGGCACGTACACCAGGATCACGTGCAGCACCCTTAATCTCTAGTAAGCGTTGCTCAATCTCAGGAACCTCATTCTCAAACAACTTAATCAAGAAATCAGGGCAAGTGCGCGAGAGTTCGATTTGCGGGCCACGTGCCTCACGATCCACTTTCAAAATATAAGCACGCACACGATCACCAGAACGCAGATTCTCTTTCGGAATCATTTGATCACGACGCAATAGAGCCTCAACACGACCAGATTCCACAATCAAACCATTTTTATCGGCCCGTTTGACGGTACCGGTCATGATCTTTTCACCGCGCTCGAGATAATCATTCAAAATCTGCTCACGCTCCGCATCGCGAATGCGCTGCAAGATAACTTGCTTAGCGGCTTGGGCACCAATACGACCAAATGCCAATGACTCAGTTTGCTCCTCAATAAAATCACCAACCTCAATATCAGAGATTTGCTCTTTGGCCTCAAACTGCAAAATCTCTTTATCTGGCTCTTGCAAACCAGCTTCGTCAGGAACAACTAACCAACGGCGGAAGGTCTCGTACTCACCGCTATCACGATCAATCGAAACACGAATATCCACATCTTCGCTATACCGTTTTTTAGTGGCCGATGCCAACGCCAACTCGAGGGCTTCAAAAACGATCTCACGATCAACATTCTTTTCACGGGCTAGGGCTTCTGCCAACATGAGAACTTCACGACTCATGATTTTTTTCCTTTGAAATCAATTACAGGGACCAAGCGAGATTTTTCAACTTCGGCCAAACTAAATTCCAGTTCAGCAGGAGATCCATCACTCGCCTCAAATAACAAACTAAACTTTGCATCTGGAGAATTTGCCGAGCCACTCTTTAGACCCTGCAACACTCCCCTAAAATTCTTCCTTCCAGAAACTGCAACGCGCAATTTCAAATCAATTTCCAATCCAGCAAAACGAATAAAGTCAGCAGCGGTTTTTACAGGCCGATCTAAACCTGGTGAAGAGACCTCAAGCCGCTCATAGGGCACATTCTCAACAGCCAAGGTATAGGTCAACTGATGACTTACCTTTTCGCAATCCTCTACAGTAATCATGCGATCAAAGTCTGGGTTTTCAATCGTGACGCGTAGCAGACCACGGCCCTCGCGCTCGATATCCACAAGCACGTAGCCTAAGTTCCCAACTTCGGCAGAAATAATCTGCTGTTCTTTCACACCACCCCCACACAAACATCACCGATTACAGGCCGTTTGGCAAAAAAAAATGGGCTTACAAGCCCATATTCCTAATTACCAGAACAGGCCAGCTTACGTTGCACTCAACATCAGCCGGTGTAGATGAAGAATTATACCTGAACCAGAAAATTCTTAGTCAAATCAGAAACTTTCACCCGGATTTCGGGGTTTTCTCGGTCCCTTAAAGGGCTTCCCTTTGGATGGACGACGTTGTCCGCCGTTACCAGTTCCGCCCCCAGATCCTGCCCCAAAAGCACTGCCATGATGAACCTTATGTCCCTTGGAGCGCTGTCCGCCGGGCTTACCGCCGCCACCCCGTTGTCCCTTTTGACCAAATCCAGAGCGACCACCCCCACCATTTGAGCCTCTGCCCTGACCTGGAAGGTGGGATGTGCCCTGACCGTGGTGCGATGCCAAGGTTAGCGCTTCTTTCGATCCCCAGTAGGACACTGAGGTTTGCATTGGATCAGGCTGAAAATTAGGATCCGTTTGAGGATCAACACCTTGTCCTCGACCATGAGGACTACCCTTTTCCTTATTCCCCACTTGTGGAACTTTTAGCCCAGCAGCGCGCATTAACTGCGTGACATTTTCTAGAGGAACTTCTTCCCATTTCCCACGACGGAGTCTGGGGGGCAAGATAAACATGCCGTAGCGTGTTCGAATCAAACGAGAGACCACATGCCCAGTTGCCTCAAACATACGACGCACTTCTCGATTACGTCCTTCCGTTAATGCAACGGAGTACCAACGGTTAGCACCATCACCGCCGCCTTGAGTTAAACGCAAGAAACGCGCCTGACCATCATCAAGCTGTATACCTGTTTTCAATTGCTCTGTGGATTCAGCAGACAACTCCCCCAAAATACGAACTGCGTACTCACGCTCCACGCCATACCGTGGATGCATTAAACGGTTTGCTAATTCGCCTGAGGTGGTGAATAACAACAGACCCTCGGTATTGAAATCCAATCGCCCCACAGCAATCCAACGTCCTTGACGAGGTTTGGGCAAGCGATCAAATACACTTGGCCGACCTTCTGGATCTGCTTGACTGACAATCTCACCAGCAGGTTTGTGATACAGGATCACACGCGGTGGTTTGGTCTGAATTTTGCGATGCACTGGCTTGCCATTAATGCGCACGATATCGCTGGGTCCAACGCGCTGACCAATGTGAGCAGGCATGCTATTAACAGATACGCGCCCTTGAATAATGAGATCTTCCATCTCGCGACGTGAACCCATGCCTGCATCTGCTAATACTTTGTGTAGCTTGACGGTATCCTCATCTTCGGCATCGTCATCGAGACCATCGAGGTCTGACCATACTTCATCCCGCAAGCTAAGTGGTAACTCATCCACACTTGCAAATTGCAGACGCTCTAAATCGCTAGGGCTTTCCAGTTCTTCATGATCCTCATCGCCCTCTTTACGTGCCCGGCGTTCAATGCCCGCCTCATGAGAAATCGCACTAGGCTCATCAACCGGTTTTGGCTCTGGGGTCTCAGGGGCCTCGAGGGCAGCATCAAATTCTCCAGACACGACGGAGGCAAACAGTGCCTCAGTCTCTGCTTGGAGCTGCGCTGACTTGGGTGAAGACTTCCCTTGCTCCGCCCCGATTTCAGCATTAGGGTTTTGCGCATCACGACGCTTGTTTTTATTGCCAAACTTGCCACGTGATTTGTTATTAAATTTATTAAACCGTTTTGGGCCACGCTCACCGCGATCTTTGCGCTCTCCCGCCTCAGCATCAGCGGGTGATACGCTGTCGCTAGATCCTTCTGCTACAGGATTTGGTACAGAAGTATCGTGATCAGGATTTGTCATCTTGCTCAGTATTATTTTGCTGCTCGATTGGGATCACCGTTTCGACTGTTGCATCCACATCAAACTCAATCACAGCCTGTCCTAATGCTTCTGCTGAGATAGAGCCATCCTCTAACATGGGTAGGCTTTGTAAATCTTTTAATCCCAGATCATCTAAAAATTGTTTAGTTGTTGCATAAAGGCCTGGGCGACCGATCGTATCTTTATGGCCAACTACCTCAACCCAGCCGCGGTCCTCTAGCTGACGCATCACATTACTACTGACCACAACACCACGAACCTCTTCAATTTCACCACGCGTGACAGGTTGGCGGTAGGCAATGATGGCCAGTGTTTCCATCACCGCCCTGGAATACTTCGGTGGCTTTTCTGGGGTCAAGCGATCTAAATACTCACGCATATTGAGGCGACTTTGAAAGCGCCAGCCGGTAGCGATATTGACCAACTCCATTCCCTTGTCCTGCCACTCCTTCTGAATCTCAAACAGTATTTTTTGTAAATCAGCCGTAGCCAAGGGAGGCTCAATAAATAATCGCCCTAGCTCGTTCACCGTTAAAGGCTCTTGTGCACAAAGTAATGCGGTCTCTACAACACGCTTATAGTGATCTGTATCCATACAATTTGGCTTAACAGGGTGCACCTGTTAATGGTTCATTCGCAATCGTCAAAATGGGTTTGGGGTGTTTTCTGGCTATTGCTGGGATCACTCAAGTCAATTCTTATTTTGGGGACATCCAGCAATCAAACGAATCTTTTAATTTCGTAGCAATTTGCACCGACAAGCTATTATAAGGGAGGGTCAATACAATAGCCACATGTCTCTTTTACCCTCTTCCTCCGCCCCCCAGACAAAACGACGCGCCCTGCTCAAAGGCATGGCGCTTGTTGGCACAGCCTCCCTCACAGGCTGCAGCCTGTTTGGCGAGCGACGCAAACCCACTGTCGCCCTTGTTCTAGGCTCTGGAGCTGCCCGTGGATTTGCCCATATTGGCGTTATTAAGTCCCTCGAATCCCAAGGCATCCGCCCTAATATGGTGGTGGGCTCGAGCGCAGGCAGTGTCATTGCCGCCCTCTATGCCTCTGGCTATAGTGGCCTTGATCTCAACCGAATTGGTCTGAACTTAGATGAAGCGGCAATTGCAGATTGGGCCTATCCTTTTGCAGGGCGTTTTGGCGGACTCATTAAGGGCGATGCCTTGCAAAATATGGTGAATCGCGAGGTTCAGAATAAAACCATTGAGCAAATGAGCATCCCTCTTGGCATTGTTGCCACCGAACTGCAAACCGGTAAGGGAATCTTATTTCGGCGAGGTGATACGGGGTTAGCAGTGCGCGCGTCATGTAGTGTGCCCGGCGTTTTTCAGCCAGCCACGATTCAGGGAAAAGAATATGTCGACGGCGGCTTAGTGGCACCTGTTCCAGTACGCTACGCCCAAGAGATGGGTGCTAATTTCATTATCGCCGTTAACATCTCTTCCGACACCAGCGCCTTTAATTCCAATGGCACGCTAGGCCTTCTGCAACAAACGATCAGCATCATGCAGCAAAGTATTAATCAATATGAAATCGCAAGAGCCGATGTTGTGATTACTCCGCAGCTAAAGCAAATGGGCAGCGCGGACTTTCGTGCCAGAAATGCAGCAATTCTCGCGGGGGAACTTGCTGCTCAAGAAAAGATTGCGGAAATTAAAGAAAAACTCAGAACATTCTGAGTTCGCTGCGATTAAAGGTTGCGGTTTTGTGAGCGCAACTTCTTTGCTTCCTGAATAAGGGCATTGCGCTCAGCATTACTGAGTTCATCGCTACCATCTAAGCGACGAGCACCATCAAAGCGTTTATCCCAATACGTGCTTGCTAAATCATCCACACGGACAGAGGAACCCTTGGCGGGCGAGTGAATAAACTTATTGTCACCCACATAGATACCGACATGTGAGAAGGTTAGGCGCATGGTATTGAAAAAAACCAGATCGCCAGGCTGTAATTCTTCACGGGTAATGGGTTTACCCACTTTACTCATTTGCGAAGATTTGGGAGGCAACAAAAAGCCCAACTTGTCTCTGAAGACAAATCGTACAAAGCCGCTGGCGTCTAAGCCGGATTGGGGTAAATCACCATTCCAGCGATACCGCACTCCAATGAGCTGCATCGCTTCGTTAATTAAGGATTCCGTTTTACTCGAGACCGAGTCAACTACTTGATAGGTAAAACGAGCAAAGTAGGAGGCAGTGCTATCTAACCTACTCTCGGCTTTTGTTGCTTCCTTATTGTTCGCTTCTTCAGCAGTATTGGCAAATACACAAGACGAGGCAATACCCAAAACAACAACGGCCAAGGGTTTTAAAGACAAAGAGATCACATGCTTTTTTAGAGACATTGCTTGATTCTAACAAAGCTGACCGGTTTTAGAAAGCGGGTTTGCCCGAATCTACATTGTGTAAGTGATTGTTTTTAAACAATATTGAATCTAGACCAGCTCGGCAGCGGCAAATAAAGCCCTGGTGTAGGGCTCTTTGGGATTGGCTACCATTGCCTCGGTTTCGCCATATTCCACCAGCTCTCCCCCACGTAAAACCATCAACTCATGGGACATCGCTCGGATGACCGCAAGATCGTGACTAATGATTAAGTAGGCTAAGTTGTATTTCTTCTGCAAGGCGCTCAACAGAGCCAAGACCTGTTTTTGAATGGAAACATCCAAGGCGGAGGTGGGCTCATCCAAGACCAAAATCTGAGGTTTTAGAATTAGCGCACGAGCAATTGCAATTCTCTGCCGTTGACCACCTGAGAACTCATGGGGGTAGCGCATCAATGCCGAGCGATCGAGACCAACTTCGCGCAAGATCTCAATAACCCGCACCTCACGCTCTCCAAAAGATAAATTCGGTTGATGAACATTTAACCCTTCGGAAACAATATCGAAGATGGTCATGCGTGGTGAGAGCGATCCAAACGGATCCTGAAAAATAACCTGAAGGTGTGCGCGCATCGCACGCCGCGCTAGTGGTGCGAGAGATTGCCAAGACTGATCTAAGACAACAACGTCACCCGTAACCTTTGCACTGGTTTCATTTAATAAACCTAAGATAGCCATGGCCAAGGTGGTCTTTCCAGAACCCGACTCACCAATCACACCAATCGTTTGACCTTGCTTTAAATCAAAGTGAAGTGGATGCAAGACAGTATTGCGCTTTTTCTTTGTAAACCATTTTGCAATTCGTAAACCGGCGCTTGCAAAGTTTGATTGGGGATAAGAAACACTCAAACCATTTACCTTGAGCAGCACTGTTGCTAAGGGTACTAAAGGGAGCAACTCCCGTACTGGTTGACTGTTGACCAGCTGCTCGGTGTAATTATTTTTGGGATGATGAAATACTTCATCCGTAGAGCCGCTTTCAACTAAGCAGCCCTGATTTAAAACACCAACCCGATGGGCAAAATGTTTAACCAAATTGAGGTCGTGGGTAATTAAGAGGATGGCCATCCCTCCCCGATCCTTAGCCTCCTCTTGCAACTCTTTCAATAAATCCAAGATTTGCAAACGCAAACTCACATCCAGAGCGGTCGTTGGCTCGTCGGCAATCAGTAGACGCGGCTTACAGGCTAATGCCATCGCAATCATTGCGCGTTGCCGTTGTCCTCCAGACAATTGATGCGGGTAAGCATGAAAACGCTCTTCGGGCTCTGGAATGCCTGTTTTCTTTAACAGTGCAATCGCTGTGGCGCGGCACTGTGCGATTGGCATCAGGGGTTCATGAACTTGCACTGCTTCGACAATCTGATTGCCAATCGTAAACAAGGGATTTAAGGCAGTCATTGGCTCCTGGAAAATCATGGCAATATCCCGCCCGCGAATCTCGCGGATGTGGTTCATCGATAAATCCAGAAGATTCTCTTCCTTGCCATCCGCCCTACGCCAGTAAATCTTCCCAGCAAGGTGCGCACCCTCGGGTTGCAAACGCAGAGGCGCAAGAGCAGTTAAGGTTTTGCCAGAGCCCGACTCTCCAACGAGAGCAATGCGCTCACCCATACCGATCTCAAAGGATAAATCGCGCACAGCAAACTTCTCCCGACGACCTGCGCCAAATGAAATCGAGAAATTCTCGTAGCGTAATAGACTCGAGCTCATGCTTTTGCTCCAGTCAATGGATTGCTCTTGCGCGCATCAAATGCATCGCGTAGCGCCTCGCCCATAAATGTTAGAAGCAGCAAGGTGCCACCCAAGACAACAAAAGTGGATAAGGAAATCCACCACGCATCGAGATTTGCTTTGCCTTGGGACAAGAGCTCACCCAAGCTGGGGGTGCCGGGTGGAACACCCAAACCCAAGAAGTCTAAGCTGGTTAGAGACAAAATGGCTGCACTCATTCGAAATGGCAAGAAGGTAATCACTGGGGTCAAGCTATTGGGTAGGATATGGCGCCACATAATTTGCGCATTCGTGAGGCCCAATGCTTTCGCTGCTCTGACATATTCCAAAGCGCGATTACGAAAGAACTCTGCGCGCACATAATCGGATAAACCCATCCAGCCAAAGGCTGCTAACAGAATGATGAGAAGTAGCACGCTCGGATTAAAGATGGAGGCAAAAATGATTAGTAGATATAACTCGGGCATCGCCGACCAAATCTCGATGATGCGCTGACTGATCAAATCAAAGCGCCCACCAAAAAATCCCATCAATGCGCCAGTCAAAACGCCAATCACAACGCCAACAATCGTTAGGGCAATTCCGAACAAAATGGATAAACGAAATCCATAGATTAGGCGGGCCAGAACATCGCGCCCCCGATCATCAGTACCCAACCAATTATCCAAAGACGGCGACGCTGGATTGGGCTGCTTTGAGAAATAGTTCAAGGTCTCAAAGCTGTATGGAATGGGTGGATAAACGGCCCAATTCGATCCCTGCGTAATATTTTTCTTGATATCGGGATCTAAGAAATCAGTAGGGGTAGCAAAGTCTCCGCCAAATACAGTCTCTGGATGATTCTGAATCATAGGAAAGTAAAACTGGCCCTCATAGCGCACTATCAAAGGTTTGTCATTGGCAATCAGTTCTGCACACAAACTAATCCCGAAGAGGATCGAGAAGATCCACAGACTCCAATAGCCCAAACGATTGGACTTAAATCGTAGCCACCGGTTCAAGAGCCACCCCCAGAACCAAACTGAATACGTGGATCAACTAAAACATAACAAAGATCAGAAATTAATTTAGTGACCAGGCCAATCAAAGTAAATAAATAAAGCGTGCCAAAGACCACCGGGTAATCACGCCGCATCACCGCTTCATACGACAGTAAGCCAAGGCCATCTAATGAGAATAAGGTCTCAATCAGCAAGGAACCCGCAAAGAAAGCACCAATGAATGCTGCTGGAAATCCAGTAATGAGTGGAATCAGTGCATTCCGAAATACATGCTTCCATAAGACTTTGTTCTCACTCAGGCCCTTGGCTCGCGCGGTTAAGACGTATTGCTTGCGGATCTCTTCCAAGAAAGAGTTTTTGGTCAGCATCGTAATGACGGCAAAACTTCCGAGAACAGATGCGGTAATCGGCAGTACCAAATGCCACAGATAGTCCAGGACCTTCCCAATCAGACTTAGCTCATTCCAATTGTCCGAGGTCAAACCACGTAATGGGAATATCTGTAGAAAACTACCGCCACCAAACAAGACCAGCAGCAAGACCCCCAGCACAAATCCGGGGATGGCGTAGCCGACCAAAATCATGGTGCTGGTCACTCGATCAAAACGCGTGCCATCACGAACTGCTTTGGCAATGCCCAATGGAATGGATACCAAGTAACTAATAAAAAATGTCCACAAACCAATACTGATAGAAACTGGTAACTTAGAAATCACCAAATCCCAGACGCTCTTGTGCTGGTAATAACTCTGACCTAAATCAAATTGTGCAAAGCGCTTGAGCATTGCAAAGTAACGCTCGATCGCAGGCTTATCGAAGCCATATAGGGCCTTCACTTGCTCTAAACGCTCCGCATCCAAACCTTGACGACCCCGATAGGTAGATCCGCCACCCGATGACTCACCACCTACAGCGGCATCCCCCTTACCTCTTAGCTCCAGCATCAACTGCTCGACGGGACCACCTGGAACAAATTGCACCACCGCAAAGGTCAAGGTCAGCACTCCCAGTAAAGTTGGGATCATTAATAGAATGCGCTTGACGATATAGATCAGGATCTCAGAGTTCATTTACGGGCCTCTTTTAACCACCACGTGGATAAGATCCATGATTCAGCAGAGTAATACAAGGGTGGATTGGGATAGCCCATCTCCTTACGAAATGCGATGCGATGTGTCGGGTTGTACCAATGCGGTACTACGTAATAACTATTCCATAGCACGCGATCCAGTGAACGGGTAGCCGCCTGCAACTGCTCACGAGTCTCGGCTTTCACAATCGCATCAATTAATGCATCCACTACGGGAGATTGCACTCCAATCACATTATCCGAGCCGCGCTCCTTGGCAGCTGCGCTACCAAACCGGTCATACAGCTCATTTCCGGGACTTTGCGTATCGGGGAAGCGAATGGTGGTCATATCAAAATCATAGTCATCCATGCGCTTTTGATGCAAGGCATAGTCACTGGTTCGAATATCAACCTTGATTCCTAATTTTTCGAGGTTACGCACATACGCAGAGAGGATGCGCATGAAGAAGGGTCCATCCTCAACAATCTCAAAGCGAAAGATTTCCCCTTTGGAGTTCCGCAAAGCACCATCACGATACGTCCACCCTGCTTCTGCTAATAGCTCACGAGCCTTACGCAAATTGTTTCGTAAGCTGCCAGGCGGTTCTGTACTGGGCGCTGGTGGCATTGCCCCAAACACTGCTTCAGGAACATGCTGTGGGTATTTTGCTTGCAAGGGTCGCAATAGTTTGAGTTCCGCCTCTGTGGGCACCGTCTCGCCCTGATAGTTCGCGCTCAAGTCGCTATTGGTGTAGTAGCTATTAATGCGACCGTATTGGTCATAAAACAACTGTCGGTTCAACCACTGAAAATCAAGAGCGTAGCCAAGTGCTTTACGCACACGTACATCCTGAAAAATTGGTCGACGTAGATTCATGGCAAAGCCTTGCATGCCTGCGCCATTGTGGTTGGCAAACGCCTTCTTGATGAGGGTGCCGTCATTAAACTTGGGCCCCACATAACTTTTGGCCCAGTTCTTGGCGCGGTATTCCACCAATGCATCAAACTCGCCAGCCTTAAAGGCCTCTAAACGTACAGCATCGTCACTATATAACTTGTACACAATCCGCTCAAAGTTATAAAAGCCAACCCGAACATTGACTTTATTACCCCAATAATTTGGATTGCGTTTGTAGACCATCGACTTACCAGCGCGATAGGACTCAATGACATACGGGCCACTGCCAATGGGATGCTCAAAGGTTATTTTGTCAAATGGGGTTGTACTGCCATCGGGTTTTATTCCCCATTTCTTGGAAAAGATTGGTAAACCACCCACCATTAATGGCAGTTCACTATTGCGCGTCTTGAAGTCAAACCGAATCACTCGCTCAGAAACCACAACGGCTTGCTTCACATCCGCATAGATTGTTCTAAATTGTGGGTTCGCTAATTTACTCATTAAGGTGTCAAAGCTATGCTTGACATCACTCGCCAATATGGGTGAGCCATCTGAAAATTGCGCCTCGGGCCGAATCCGAAAGCTCACCGACATTTTGTCGGACGCCACTTGAATATCTTCCGCAATCAAGCCATAAACACTTGAAACCTCATCGGCACTACCTACTGCCAATGACTCAAACATCAAAGCACCGATACCAGGTGCTGTGACCCCGCGCAGCGTAAATGGATTGAACTTATCAAAACTGGTACGCCGATCTGGATTGGGTAAAGTTAGCGTCCCACCCCTAGGTGCATTCGGATTGACATAATCAAAGTGGGCAAAGCCATCTTGATATTTTGGTTTGCCATATTGCGCAATACCTTGAGCCGCAGTACTGGCCATTGAGTACAAAGCCAAGCCGGTGAAGAGACTCAGTGCCAATAATAGGAACGGGGTCCTAAATTGCGTCTTCACAAGATTGGGTCTAATTTGGCTTAGCATATGCAACAATTGTAGATAGCAAATCAATTTTGGAGTAAAGGACATACGATGGCTTATTTAAGCGGTAAACGCATCCTCATTACTGGGCTTCTCTCGAATCGCTCAATTGCCTACGGTATTGCCAAAGCCTGTCATCGCGAAGGGGCCGAACTGGCCTTTACCTATGTAGGTGAGCGCTTTAAAGAGCGAATCACAGAATTTGCCAACGAGTTCAATAGCACTCTCATTTTTGACTGCGATGTGGGGAGTGATGAACAAATTACCGCCCTATTTAAGGATTTAGCCAAAAGTTGGCCCCAATTTGATGGCATGGTTCACTCCATTGGCTTTGCACCACGCGAAGCGATTGCTGGGGATTTCCTTGATGGTCTCAGCCGTGAAGCCTTCAAAATTGCCCACGATATCTCGGCCTACAGTTTTCCGGCAATGGCCAAAGAGGCGCTACCCATGTTGCGTCCCAATGCTGCCCTCCTGACCCTGACCTACTTGGGATCCATGCGCAATGTACCAAACTACAACACCATGGGCCTAGCCAAAGCATCGTTAGAAGCATCCGTTCGCTATCTGGCTGGCTCACTTGGCCCCAAAGGGATTCGGGTAAATGGTATTTCTGCTGGCCCTATCAAGACCCTCGCAGCCTCTGGCATTAAAGGCTTTGGCAAGATTTTGGATGCAGTTGAAAAGACTGCTCCCTTGCGCCGAAATGTAACCATCGATGATGTTGGCAATGCTGCATCATTCCTGCTCTCCGATCTTGCTAGCGGGATTACCGCAGAAATCATTTATGTCGATAACGGCTTTAGCCAAGTTGTTGGCGGGATGGATGAGGTTTAAAAATCAAGTCGACTAGTTCCTCACCAGAACTATCGCCCATCCCATTGCGAGAGGCTCTCGCTTTTTGGGTCAAATTTGGTTTCACTAGTTTTGGCGGGCCCACCGCACAGATCGCCATGATGCATGATGAGCTGGTCGAGAAAAAACGGTGGATTTCAGAGCGACGCTTTTTACACGCCCTGAACTATTGCATGCTGCTCCCGGGCCCCGAAGCCCAACAACTCGCCACCTATTTAGGCTGGCTCATGCATCGTACTTGGGGCGGGATCCTCGCCGGCACTTTATTTATTCTGCCCTCGCTATTTATTTTGATTGCGCTTTCATGGCTTTATCTGCAATATGGGCAAACTTCCATCGTCACAGCAATCTTTTTTGGCATTAAGCCCGCAGTAACGGCGATCGTGATTACGGCTGTTATACGCATTGCAAAACGCAGTATTGATCATCGCGCTCTAGCAACGCTCGCATTCTTATCTTTTATAGCTATCTTTGTTTTTAACCTTCCCTTTCCACTCATCATTGTGAGTGCAGGTCTCTTTGGTTTTTGGGCAGGCCAGCGCTATCCCGAGCTCTTTTCTAAGGAACACAAAGCGCATATCAGTTCACAGTCCACGCATCATCAGAGCGCCATCATCGATGATCACACACCACCGCCTCATCATGCCGGGTTCAATCGCGGCCGACTCATCCGGCAAATTACGCTTGCCAGCCTCTTGTGGTTTGTGCCAATGGCCTCTCTTGTATTTCTGCTGGGCTGGAAAACGCTGTATCCACAATTGGCTTGGTTTTTTACCAAAGCTGCTCTCCTCACTTTTGGGGGAGCCTATGCCGTACTACCGTATGTATATCAAGGTGCTGTTGAGAACTACCAGTGGTTATCTGCGTCTCAAATGATTGATGGTCTTGCCTTAGGCGAGACCACACCTGGTCCACTGATCATGATCGTTGCCTTTGTTGGCTACTTAGCGGGTCATGCTCAGGATATCGTTTTGGGTGGGATGGGCTTTTGGGGTGGTGTTTTAGGAGCTTGCGTTGCTACTTGGTTCACCTTCTTGCCGTCGTTTTTATTTATTCTGCTTGGTGCACCACTGATTGAATCCACGCATGGCAATCTGCGCTTCACTGCTCCCCTTACCGCCATCAGCGCAGCTGTGGTTGGTGTCATTGCCAACCTAGGAGTCTTCTTTGCATACCATGTATTTTTTCCAAGCGGCATCGGTGCGGGAGTTTCATGGATACCGCTGTGTATTTGTGTAGCCGCATTGATCGTGATGATTCGATATCAATGGGGAGTTATCCCAACACTCGGATTAGCCGCTGTAACGGGACTTCTCATTGCCCCTAGCGGACCACTCTTCCATTAGAGCCTTTTATCGAATCAGTGTGCCAGGATTGGCATAATGGTGGCATGAGAATCGATCCACCCACACTAGCCCATCTCCAAGAATGGATTGGCAAAACTGAACGCTATAGCGATACCGTCACTGCCGCTCCCTACCGCGCCCTATCCGCTACCCTAGACCGAAATGATCCAGAGCCTACTAATGGTTTATTTCTTCCAGAGCTATGGCATTGGTTGTATTTCTTGCCCCATGCTAAGCAATCTGAAATTGGTCCAGATGGTCACCCTAAACGCGGCGGCTTTTTGCCACCCGTTCCTCTGCCGCGCAGAATGTGGGCAGGTGGTCGTATGCGCTGGGAGCAGGATTTAGCAATAGGCGATGCCATCGAGCGTGTCTCCACGATTAAATCGGTAACTCATAAATCGGGGCGTAGTGGCGATCTGCTGTTTGTACTTGTTGAACATCAAATCAGCAATGCCAAGGGTTTGGCCCTCACGGAAGAGCACGATATTGTGTATCGTGCCGCACCTGCTCCAGATGAAAAAACTCCCGATCCAACTCCTGCTCCAACTGGCGCTAAGTGGAGCAAGATTATTCACCCTGATCCTGTTTTATTGTTTCGCTACTCTGCACTCACCTTTAACGGGCACCGCATTCACTACGATCGTAGCTATGTAACCCAAGAGGAAGGCTATCCTGGCTTGATTGTGCACGGCCCATTAATTGCAACTTTATTAGTTGATCTAGTACGCCAGAGTAATCCTGGTAAAAAACTCAAACGATTTGAGTTCCGCGCCATTCGACCAACCTTTGATATTCATTCGATGCAAGTAAATGCCAATCCTGATCTCGCCGCAGATCCAAGCGGTAAGACGCTTGCGATTTGGGCACAAGATCATGAAGCTTGGCTAACCATGCAGGCTAAAGCGGAGTTGATCTAAATCCAATGAGCACCCATTACTCTGCACAACTCGCCCAATTTGCGTCCGAATTAAAACTCAGTGATATTCCACCGGCGGTCATTGCCCGCACAGAAGATCTATTAGTG
>JAIXPN010000126.1 GCA_027486235.1 Burkholderiaceae bacterium | reverse complement strand
ATCTAGAGAATATATGCCTAACCCCATCTCAAAAAAATTATTACTCTCCAAATGGACAGCCAGCAAACCCAAACAGAAAGAGAAACATTTTTTGGTCAGCAAAATCTATGATCCTGATCTGGATACGGCCAATACTGTTCCAAAAGATTTTGTAGAGTTAGAGGCGATAATGAGTAAACGTAAGTATTTAGTTCCTATTGAGGACTTAAAGAATCAAGACCAATGGGTCATTGGTTGGAAACACTGAAGATCCATTAGGATATTGCGATCATTTCTTTCTGAGGATAAGCATGACACGGCGTTCATTTATAAAAAATACAGGCAGCCTAGCATTAGCTGGTAGCGCCACCCTTTTATCCAATTCTGCTCTGGCTCAATCCGAGACCGTTCGCTGGCGTTGCGCTTCTAGCTTCCCAAAAAGTGTAGATACCCTCTATGGCACGGCCGAACTAATCGCGCGTCGCGTGGGCCAAATTACGGGTGGCAAATTTCAGATTAGCGTGCATGCAGCCGGAGAAATTGTTCCCGCATTACAAGTCCTCGATGCAGTAGAAAAAGGAACGATAGAGTGCAATCACACAGCCCCCTACTACTATATTGGCAAAGATCCAGCTTGGGCGTTTGGAACCTGCATCCCTTTTGGACCAAATACACGTCAATACAATGCATGGTGGATCCATGGTGACGGTGAAAAGATATTCAATGAGTTCGCTCGTCAGTCCGGTGTGATTAATTTTCTGGCGGGCAATACCGGCACACAAATGGCTGGGTGGTTTAAGAAAGAGATCAAAACAGTGGATGATCTCAAGGGGCTTAAATTCCGAACAGGTGGCATGGGTGGTCAGGTGCTCACTAAGCTCGGAGTAGTTACTCAACAGCTACCAGCTGGAGAAATCTACTCTGCTCTTGAAAAAGGAACCATTGATGCGGCTGAATTTACCGTTCCCTATGATGATGAGAAATTAGGACTGAATAAGATCGCCAAGTATTACTACTATCCTGGCTGGAATGAGGGTTGTGCTGCTTTAGCTTTTCAGGTAAATGCCAAAGCCTATGATGCCCTGCCAGAAGCGTATCGTATGGCCATCCAAGCGGCAACTGCAGAAGCGAATACCTGGATGCAAGCCAAGTATGATGCCCTCAATCCAAATGCATTAAAGCGCTTGGTTCAAGGAGGCGCCATTTTGCGCGCCTACCCCCAGTCTGTGATGGATGCCTGTTTTAAGGCTAACCAAGAATTGCTTGAAGAAACAAGTGCCAAGAGCCCTACTTTTAAACGAATGCTTACTCAAATGCGCGCCTTTCAGCGCGATCAGCAGGCCTGGTTTCGAGTGGCTGAAGGTAGCTACGACAACTTTATGTCACGACAAAAACTCTGATCTACTTGCGCTTGAAATAATCGGCAGGATCATCAGCTGGTGCAGCACGATTTTGCTGCGCCCCGCTGTCGCTGTCATCGAGCTTAATCTCGATGTTTTGCAAATCTTGAACAGGCGGCTTATCCAATAGGCCCGTCACGATTTGGGGATAGAAAATCAGGAGCAGCACCAGTAGTAATTGCAAGATCACCCATGGAATGGCGCCAAGATAGATATCGCTACTTTTGATACTGGGTGGCGCAATACCCCTGAGATAAAAGAGTGCAAAGCCAAATGGCGGGTGCATGAATGAGGTCTGCATATTGACGCAAATTAAGACCCCAAACCAAATAAGATCTATGCCAAGATCTTTGGCAATCGGGGCTAATAGTGGGATGACAATAAATGCGATCTCAAAGAAATCCAGAAAGAACGCTAAGACAAAAATAATGATGTTCACAATGATGAGAAAGGTCACCGCATCATCAGCACCCATCGCGGAAAATAAATGTTCAATCCACTTACCTCCATCCACACCCTGAAACACCAAAGTAAAGACCGTGGCACCAATCAAGATAAAGATCACCATCACGGTGATGTTCATGGTGGACTCCATACCCTGCCACAACATCTTCCAATGCAGCCGTCGATGAGCCGCCGCTAGCGCCATAGCGCCCACCACCCCCATCGCCCCAGCCTCGGTGGGCGTTGCTAGTCCCATAAAAATGGTTCCCAAAACTACAAAGATCAGACCCATCGATGGCACGATGGCAAGAAGGACAGTTTTTAATAACAACCACCTACTATGCGTTCTTGCTTCTTTTGGCAAGGGCGGCATTAATGACGGCTTAATGAATGACAAGACCAAGATAAACAGGAGAAAGATCAGAACCTGAGCAATTGATGGACCAATCGCTCCTAAATACATATCACCCACCGACTTCCCAAGTTGGTCTGCCAGAACAATCAATACCAATGATGGCGGTATAACCTGAGTAATTGTTCCCGATGCTGCAATTACTCCAGTGGCTAGGCGTGGCTGATAGCCATAGCGCAACATGACTGGTAAAGCGATTACCCCGATTGCAATCACAGAAGCCGCCACTGTTCCTGTAATGGCGCCCAAGATCGCCCCAACCACTATGACGGCATAAGCCAAGCCTCCCGGAAGGCTGCCAAAAAGCTGTGCAAAGCCGTTAAGCAAATCTTCCGCTAAGCCACTTCGCTCCAGAATAGCCCCCATCAGAGTAAAGAATGGGATCGAAAGTAGAAGCTCGTTGGATAAGATGCCAAAGACCCGAAATGGCAAATTAGCCATAAATTGGCTGGGAAAAATACCGAGCTCAATTGCAATCAAACCAGAAACTAAGCCAAGTGCAGCTAGTGAGAAAGCAACTGGCAAGCCAATGATCAAAAAGATCACAAGGGCTACAAACATCGCCGGGGCCATCAACTCAAATCCAGCCATTATTGTTCTGGGCGTTGATACTGCATGTCCAATGCGATCTTGCCCTGTAATGCGGCAAAACGCTTAATCAGCTCAGAAATTGCCTGAATCACTAATAATCCAAAACCGATTGGCATCAATAGTTTGACCGGCCAACGCATCAGACCCCCTGCATTCGCAGAACGCTCACCGATTGTCCAGGCTTCTGTAAACCACGGCCAGGCATAGAAGACCATCATGCTGCAAAAGGGAATCACGAATAATAGGAGGCCAAAGGCATCCAGAATCAAGCGCTGGCGCACATTGAGACGCATATAGAAAAGATCTACCCGTATATGGCCGTTTATTCGTAATAAATGTGCGGCACCTAGCATCACAATAGCGGCAAATAGGTACCACTGCATCTCCAGCCAAGCGTTCGAACTGAGGTCCAGCAGATAACGCGATAAGGCGTTGCCCACAGAGATCAGAGCACACAGCAATACCAAGACTACTGCTAGCTGAGCAGCGCCCTTGCTCATTCGATCAATCCAAGCCGAGAGGACAAGTAAGCGATTCATATTACCGTTGGACTCAATAAAGGTATGAGT
>JAIXPN010000119.1 GCA_027486235.1 Burkholderiaceae bacterium | reverse complement strand
CACCTCACCGGGCTGCACTTTGCACAGCGTGAAGGTGCGGGTAAACGCCGCGAGCCACCTGTTTTCGATTCGTTCCACCAGCATGCTTGTCTCCTTGGCCTGCAACGCTGAACGGCTCACCCGCAGGCATAAAGGGTCAGTTTATATGAAAATTCATGCAATTCAACTATGATTCACCCATGCAACAAGCCCCCCCGCCTCACATCAAAGCGCTGAGCCCAGACTTTGAAACGCCGCACTTCAAGCAAGCCCTGTCGCGCTTTGCCACAGGGGTGACCGTCATCACCACATTCGCGCCGGGTGCTCGCAAGGGCGACACCGCCAGCAGCAGCTTTGTGGGCATCACTGCCAGTTCATTCAACTCGGTCTCGCTCACGCCACCGCTGGTGCTGTGGAGCCTGGGGCTAGGCGCCAGCAGCGCACCGCTCTTCCATGCGGGCACGCATTACGTGGTGAATGTGTTGGCCGCCGATCAGTTGGATGTGTGCAACCGTTTTGCCTTTGGCAAAGGCGACCGCTTTGCCGACACCGCTTACACGCTGGGCGAGTCGGGTTTGCCCATTTTGGATGGCGCGCTGGCCTGGTTTGAATGCCACAACCGCAGCCGACACGAAGAAGGCGACCATGTGATTTTTGTGGGCGAGGTGGAGCGTTGCGGTTTCAGCGACGGAACGGCACCGCTCGTTTACCAAGGCGGGCAGTTCAGCACCACGACGCCTCTCGCATGAGCAACTCAGCCGGCTTTGTCGACGACTACCTGGCCTACCTGCTGGCACGCGCCAGCCATTTGATTTCGAGCGAGTTTCATGCCGTGGTCGAGGCCCATGGCCTGAGCCTGATGGAGTGGCGCGTCATGGCCAGCCTGTCGGGCAAAGACAGTTTGAGCATCAACGAACTCGCCAGCATCGTGCTGGCCAAACAACCCACCGTGACCAAGCTGGTGGGCCGCATGCAAGACGCCGGGTGGGTCAAGCGTTGCGACGCCGCACACGACAAACGGCAAAGCCTGGTGAGCCTGACGGCCGCAGGCCGGCGCAAAGTGCAACCCCTACTGAAGCAAGCCAAAGCGCACGAAGCGCAGGTGGTGTCTGCTTTGGGCGCGGACCCGGCGCATCAACTCAAGCTCATGTTGGAGAGCTTGATTGCAGCGCATACAACTGCGGGCGAAAATGTGGTTTGAATCGTGAAAGGAAACATTCATGACCAACGCATTCAAGAGTATCCAACAAGGCTTGACTGAAGCCATTGCACATGCCAAGACCAAAGACACAAAAACCACCTGCGTGAAGCCGTACCAGCCTCATGCCGTCAATGTGTCAGACCTGCGAAAGCGACTGAATATGACTCAAGAACAGTTTGCTGCTCGCTTTGGTTTTTCAGTCGCCACACTGCGGCATTGGGAGCGTGGCGACCGCTCTCCGAGCGGCGCATCGCTGGTACTGCTCAACGTGATTGATCGCAATCCAACAGCGGTGTTGCAAGCATTGCAATTAAACAATTTGGACAATTTTTCAGCAAATCAACGATGTAAACCTAATCAACGTCCCTCTACCCATCTGGCGGGCGGGATGCAAGACACCGGTTGGATCAAGTTGCTACGCCGCCCATGACAAACTCCAATGCTTGGTGACCTCCTCAAAACCTGGGCCTATCCATAGTGCAAATAACTAACCTGCTGACTCCGCAACTTCAGTGCATTTCTTGCAACCAATGGACATCATCAAGTCTCAAAAATTTATTTCTGTATTACAATTAAACGCCAGTTAAATGCAATTTTTAGATGTGTCTAGTGGTCAAAAAAAGAGGAAAATATGGGAAGACGTCCACTATCAGCACCCAGAGAGATAATAACGAGCTTGAGGCTTTCAACGCCTGAGCGTAGTGAGATGCAAGTCCGAAGTGATGCATTGGGTTTTAAGTCAATCAGTGACTACTTGCGACACTTGCACAAGGCTGCAGCGGATGCTGAGAAAAGCAGGGGCGCTCAAATTGACATCAACAGTTACGGCGATCTATTTGAGTCACACGCTACTGATCTCGGAACAATTTATCAAGGCAATTCACTGGCTTACCTCCATAACTATGCCGAGAAAGAGTCCGTAAACCTAATCATGACTTCGCCGCCTTTTGGGTTAATTCGCAAGAAGGCATATGGCAACGAGGATGCTGACGCCTACTGTGACTGGTTTAGACCATTTGCTGAAGGATTTAAGCGTGTACTCAAAAAGGATGGAAGCCTGGTGATTGATGTGGGTGGGGCCTGGAAGCCTGGTACCCCGACCCGCTCCCTCTATCACTACAAGTTGCTTGTTATGCTTTGCGAAGAGTACGGCTTTCACTTGGCTCAAGAGCATTACTGGTGGAACCCTTCAAAGTTACCTTCCCCTGCAGAGTGGGTCAACATACGTAGAGTACGAGTTAAAGATGCTATCAATTGCGTTTGGTGGCTTTCCAAGACACCGTTCCCAAAAGCCAGCAACAGACGTGTTCTCGCACCCTATTCGGGCTCAATGCGTTCGTTGCTTAAAAACGGCTACAAGGCCAAAATGCGTCCGTCAGGACATGACATATCAACGAAGTTTTCAATAGACAACGGTGGTGCGGTGCCGCCTAATTTGCTCGCCATTGCCAATACTGAAAGCAATGGGGCATATCAAGATTATTGCCGTGACAACGAGATTGGTATCCACCCAGCTCGCTTCCCGTCGCTGTTAACCCGAAGCAATGGCCTGGGCATCGTCCTCAGTGATCGATGGAGAGCAGACGAGGCGAGCAGTACCGCCGCGCCGAGCAAACTCCAAAAAGGGTCGCCCGACAATGCTAAAAATGCTACTTCGAAAGTAGCCAACAGCACGTGCATAACGGACCGCTGCACTCAAACACGGCTGATAAAAACCGCCAACAGGGTCACGTTCGCCTGTACGGTAGTGGGCATCAAGGCCCAGTGTCGAGAATTGGGCAAAGTTCTGTTGTTTGGCCGAAATCAAAATACAAGTTGTCCCATGTCGATGCCAACAGCGTCTGAAGTATGCTGTGTCTGAGGCGGTTCACTCGTTTGGCGTTTTTTATGATGCCATGACATGGCTTATTTCCCCGATGAGCCAATCTTATCGCTATTTTTACAATTAAAAATGACTCACAAAGAGCTCAACTCAAATGAATTCGGTCAAGCACTAAGCAAGGCTACGATTTCCGTTTTCGCTAGGCGCAGGTTTAAGCGAGAAATTTGACCATCCTCGTCCGGCCAATCGTCTAATCGGGGAGGAGAAGATCGCAACAGCCGTTCTATCATGTCACACAGTTGAATGATCGATGACTAGGGTTCAAGCCCTCGATCGAGGCCGAGGCTGGCGAGAGACAGGTGGCTTTTCGCAGGAGTTGTTCCTGTTACGAGTCGCAATGACTGTCTCAGCATAAACCTGCCGATCGATTCAGGACCTCTGCAGTTTCTCCCCCAGGCCTTTTTCCGCTCAGTCCGGCACCACTGCCGTGACTTCAATCTCCACCAGCGCCCGGTCCTCCACCAGATCGGCCACTTGCACCAGCGTCATAGCAGGGTAGTTTTTGCCGATGACTTCCTGATAGACCTTGCCCAGCTCTCTGCCGCGCGCCAGGTATTCCTTCTTGTCTTTGACGTACCAGGTCATGCGGGCCATGTGCTGCGGGCCTGCGCCTGCGCACGCGAGCGTGTCGACGATGTTTTGCAGGGCCTGGCGACACTGGGCCACAAAGTCGTCGGTCTCGAACTGGGCCTGACCGTTCCAGCCGATCATGCCCGCGACGAACACCATGCGGCCACGCGCTTCGATGCCGTTGGCATAGCCTTTGGCGGGTGCCCAGCCTTCGGGTTGCAAGACGTTGAACATGCTTTCT
>JAIXPN010000167.1 GCA_027486235.1 Burkholderiaceae bacterium | reverse complement strand
TTTCCTTAATTTCTGGGCGGGGCTCTAACTTAGAGGCAATCGTTAAGACCGCAAAAGAAAAGTCATGGGATGTGCAATTTGCAGGGGTTATTAGCAACAACCCAGAGGCAAAGGGCCTTGAGTTTGCAAGGCTGCAGGGCATTACCACTCGGGTTGTCAATCACCGTGATTTTGCAAGTCGGGAGGCTTTTGACCAGGCATTAATGCAGGAAATTGATCGTTTGGGAGCCGATTTAGTTGTTTTGGCCGGCTTTATGAGAATCCTAACCCCGGCATTTATCCAGCATTATGAGGGTCGTATGATGAATATTCACCCCTCTTTATTGCCCCGTTATCCAGGTTTGCATACTCATGAGCGGGCCTTGGAGGCGGGGGATTCCATTCATGGCGCCACTGTGCATTTTGTCAGCGCTGGTGTAGATGAGGGGCCAATTATTTGCCAAGGAGAAGTCCTTGTCTTGCCCAACGATGATGCCAATCGTTTGGCAGCGCGTGTATTAACCATGGAGCACTACATTTACCCCTTGGCAGTTGAGTGGTTTATCAATCAGCGCTTACAAATTAAGGGAAATGCTGTGCATGTCCATCCACCTGAGTCACAGTACATCTCATTCGCATGAAAAACACTTCAAAAAAATCGCATACTCCATCCACATCATCTAAGCGATTGGCGGGTGAAAAAAAGTATGCAAAGCCTAAGAACGCTAAAGTGAATGAGCCTATTAATCCGCAAGGACAAAAAAATTATTCGCATGCTAAAGCGCTACCTCAGCACGCCTTTCATCTAGAGCACATCATTCCAGAGTTGCTGCTGTTTAATCAGCCTGCCGATCGTGTTGTTAGTCGCTACTTTCGAGCCAATCCAAAATTAGGTAATCGAGATCGCGCTTTGATTGCAGAGGCTGCCTTTGCGGTATTGAGGCGTAAAAATGAGTTCTCGCAATTTGCAGCTAGCGGTGCTGGGCCACAGGCCCGTCGCTTAGCCTTGCTGGGCTTGGTTTCGGCGCTTTCCGAAGGTGGGCTTGGTTCAGGCAATCGATTAGAAAGCGCATTGGCTGACCTCGCTTTTGTATTGCAGACGAATGAGTTCGAGTGGTTGCAGCGCTATGGTCAGGTTGATCGTCGCGCGCTTGCCCCGATTATTAAAAATAACTTACCGCAATGGTTATGGCATGAGTTAAGCCAATCACTTGGTCAAGAACAGTGTGAGCAATTGGCTGATGCGCTCATGAAACCAGCCCCCCTTGATTTGCGTGCCAATATCCTCAAAATTAGTCGTGATGATTTACTCGCCCAAATGAATACTAGTACGAACCGCTTTGAGGCAATTCCGGCACCCTATTCATTGGACGGAATTCGTATTTTTGGAAAACCTTCTTTGCAAACCTCAAATTGGTTCAAAGAGGGACTCTTTGAAGTGCAAGATGAGGGCAGCCAAATTCTGTGCCATCTACTCGCTCCAAAACGTGGTGACATGGTGGTTGATTTTTGTGCAGGTGCCGGGGGTAAAACACTCGCTTTGGGAGCGATGATGCGCAGCACTGGCAGGCTCTATGCGTTTGATACATCTGAGCGTCGGCTTGCAAATTTAAAACCACGCTTAGCTCGCAGTGGCTTATCCAATGTTCATCCCGTTTGGATTGATAGTGAAAATGATCCCAAAATTAAGCGACTTGCCGGCAAAATCGATCGGGTGTTGGTAGATGCCCCTTGCAGCGGTTTGGGGACAATTCGGCGCAATCCAGACCTCAAATGGCGCCAGACCCCAGAAGAAATTGCCAAATTCGGTAAAACCCAACTTTCTATTTTGGAATCCGCAAGCCGCCTAGTAAAACCCGGTGGTCGCCTAGTGTATGCAACATGCAGCCTTTTAGGTCAAGAAAATCAAGCACTTGCAGAGTTATTTCTAGAAAAACACCCAGAATTTGAGGTTTTGCCAGCTGCAATCGCCTTGGGGCAGCATTTTTTGCATGACGGAATGCCATTAGGAACCAGCAATATCAGCCCCTGGTGGCAACTATGGCCACATATCCATGGAACGGATGGATTTTTTGGGGCAGTATTCCAGCGAAAGCCTTAAAATAAGGGGTTAAGAGGGCCGCTTTTGCCCCCAATTCCCTTTAGGAGAACTTGTTTGGAATTTAGTGCACTGTCGACGTTTCATGATTCATTTGTGCAATGGCTAGCCAATGGCTATTTGGACTGGGCCTGGTGGAAGATCGTAATTTTTACCTTGGTGATGACTCATATCACCATTGCCAGCGTGACCATCTTTTTGCATCGTTGCCAAGCGCATCGTGCTTTGGATTTGCATCCTCTGCCAGCCCACTTCTTCCGCTTCTGGCTCTGGTTGACCACCGGTATGGTGACCAAAGAGTGGGCATCCGTTCACCGCAAACATCATGCGAAGTGTGAGACCGTAGATGATCCACATAGCCCACAAATTTTGGGCATCAATACTGTTTTATTACGTGGCGCAGAGCTTTATAAGATCGAGGCTGCCAAGCAAGAGACCTTGGATAAGTTTGGTCATGGCACCCCAGACGATTGGGTTGAGCGCAACATTTATTCCAAGTTCTCATGGCAGGGTGTTGGACTCATGCTGATCATTGATGTCTTTCTCTTTGGTGGCATTGGTGCAACAGTTTGGGCGGTACAAATGCTTTGGATTCCGATTACTGCTGCGGGAGTGATTAACGGGATTGGCCATTTCTGGGGATATCGTAATTACGATTGTGAAGATGCTGCGACCAACATTATTCCTTGGGGAATTTTGATTGGCGGTGAAGAGCTGCACAATAACCACCACACATATGCCACCAGTGCGAAGCTTTCAAACAAGTGGTACGAGTTCGATATAGGATGGGTATACATCTGCACGCTTAGCGCACTTGGTTTGGCGAAGGTTAAGAAAGTGCCACCCAAGCCAGTACTTTCTGAGGTTCGACCTGCTGACGATCAAACCCTGGAGGCCATTATTGCCAATCGCTATGAGATCATGGCGCGCTACAGTAAGACCTTGCAGCGTTATATCTCCAATGAGTTTCAAAACATGCAGGAGTTTGCTTCCCATCTCAAGGATGCTCGCGATTGGTTGTATAAAGATGAAGCCAAGCTCACTTCAGATGAAAAACAAAAATTAGAGGAGTTGATGAAAACCAATCCTCAGTTGCGCAAAATGATTGAAATGCGTCGTGAGCTTCATGCAATTTGGGGGCGTTCAAATGCGACCCGTGAGCAACTTCTAAGCCAATTGCGTTCATGGTGCCATCGCGCTGAAGAAGCGGGCCCAAACTCCCTAAAAGAGTTCTCTTTACGTCTCAGACGCTATTCAAACTAAGAAAGAAAAAACCCGCCATCAGCGGGTTTCTTTTTAAGAACTAAAAGATTACTTAATCTTTGTTTCTTTGTAAGCAACGTGCTTACGTGCTTTGGGATCAAACTTCATGATCTCCATTTTTTCTGGTTTTGTTCCCTTGTTCTTAGTTGTGGTGTAGAAGTGACCAGTGCCTGCACTGGATTCCAACTTAATCTTTTCTCTTGCGCCCTTAGCCATTTAGTTATTCCTTAAACTTGACCGCGAGCACGAAGATCGGCCAAAACGGAATCAATACCGTTCTTATCGATTAAGCGTAAACCAGCATTCGTTAAACGAAGGCTAACCCATCGATTTTCAGATTCAACCCAGAAGCGACGATTTTGCAGATTAGGCAAAAAGCGACGTTTGGTCTTGTTATTTGCATGGGAAACATTATTGCCAACCATTGGCTTTTTCCCAGTGACTTGGCAAACTTTTGCCATGACACACTCCTTTATTGCGAAAAACAAAGATTGTATCAGGCATCTGCCAATCGAGGCTAGTGGCTTATTTGAATTCGAGTAAAGACACTCATTATAAGTTAGTGATTACTATCGTTTTTGGGCTTATTGAGTAATCCAGAATCGGCAAAAGAGAAAAATCCATGACCTGCCACGATGCAATGGTCTAGAAGGGCAATATCAGCCCATTTCAGGGCCTCCTGAAGATCTTTGGTGAGTAATTCATCTTCTGGGCTGGGAAGTGGGTTCCCGCCAGGATGGTTGTGGGCCACGATCAAGGCGCTCGCATTGCGGCCTAGGGATTCTTTCATGATTTCCCTGGGGTAAATTGCCGTTCTGCCGATTGACCCGCGGAATAGCTCTTGGCATTCAATCAGCCGATTACTGGAGTCAAGATAAAGGCATAAGAAAACCTCATGGGGCAAGCGACTAATCTTGGTCTGCAAAAAGTCCCTGACTTGACTGGGGGAGGAAAAAATTGCCCCCTGAAATAAGTCCTCTTGCAGGCCGCGTTTAACAAATTCATAGGCAGCCTGAATTTGTGCCCATTTGGATGGACCCATCCCAAAGCAGCGGCATATTTCTCTTGCATTGGCATTGACTAAACCTTGTATCCCGCCAAATTGAGCCATCAGGTCTTGCGCAAGTGAAACCGCGCTTTTGCCCTTAACCCCAACCCGCAAAAAAATAGCAAGTAACTCTGCGTCCGACAGGGAGTGGGCCCCCTGGAGTCGTAATTTTTCTCGGGGTTGATGGGCTTTTGGCCACTTGGATATTGGGTGGTATTTGGGTTCTCTCGCTACAATTGCCGTATGAGTGATGCCACTGTTTCTGCCAATTCCTTTTTGACCCTTAATTACCGTTTGGCTTTGCCCAACGGGGAGGACTACATTAATACCTTCGAGGATCGGCCGGCGACGATGCTTTTGGGTACGGGTCAATTTGCCCCCTGTTTTGAAAAAGTACTCATGGGCGCAAAGGTTGGAGAGAAGCGCTCAGCAGTGATTTCTGCCCAAGACGGTTTTGGTGAACACAAACCAGAGTTGGTGCAGTGGGTGTCTATGGAGACTCTGCTTAGCAATACGGATGAGGTGCCTGAATTTACTCCAGGGGATATGATTGAATTTAATGCACCCGGGGGAGCCCAATATGCTGGTGTTTTGCAATCCATCAACGAAGAGGGGGCTTGGTTTGATTTCAACCACCCACTCGCTGGAAAAGAATTAAGCTTTGAGGCAGAAATAATCGCCATCCTATAGTTATTTATCCATGGAAAATTCAAGCCCATCCCATAACACCACCGAAATTTTGTTGGCACAACCGCGTGGGTTTTGTGCAGGAGTTGATCGTGCAATCAATATTGTCAATGAGGCATTGAACCGCTTTGGTGCCCCAATTTATGTGCGACACGAAATTGTCCACAACAAATATGTGGTGGATGAGTTGCGTGCAAAGGGCGCTGTATTTGTAGATGAGATTGAAGAGATTCCGCGCGGCTCTATTGTTATCTACAGCGCTCACGGTGTCTCGCAAGAAGTTCGCAAAGAAGCGGAGAACCGTGGTTTGCAGGTCTATGACGCAACCTGCCCCTTGGTAACAAAGGTACATGTTGAGGTCGTCAAACTCTGCAAAGAAGGTTATACGGTATTTATGATTGGCCATGCTGGTCACCCCGAGGTGGAAGGAACAATGGGCCAAGTGGATACCGGTATCCTTCTGATCGAGAATATTGAAGATGTAGCCAAGCTTAATTTCTCGACGAATGAGAAATTAGCCTTTGTGACGCAAACGACCTTATCGGTCGACGAGACCAAAGAAATTGTGAACGCACTCACAAAAAAATTCCCCAAAATTATTCAACCCAAGAAACAAGATATTTGTTACGCCACGCAAAATCGACAAGATGCGGTGAAATTCATGGCGCCCCAAGTAGAGCTTGTTATTGTGGTGGGTAGCAAGGCAAGCTCGAACTCCAATCGCTTGCGAGAATTAGCTGAAAAGTTAGGCGTTCCTGCCTACATGGTTGATGCGCCAGATCAGCTTCAAGCAGAGTGGTTTACTGGTAAGAAGCGTATTGGCCTGACTGCAGGAGCCTCGGCGCCCGAGAGTCTAGCTCAGGCTATTGTGGCCCGAATCCAAGAATTTGGTCCCCGCCAAGTGCGCTCTCTAGACGGCGTGGTTGAAGACGTTACTTTTTCATTACCAAAAAACCTGACTCACCCCTCTTAAACAGCAGCATTTATTCTCTTTTTATTTCATACACTGGAGATTACTGATATGAAAACGTATCAAAAGGTATTTTCGTATAGCGCACTATCAGGGGCCGCGATCGCTCTATTAGTTGCTTGTGGCAAGCCAGCAGATAATGCAATTAAGATTGGTCATGTTGCGCCCATCACAGGGTCGATTGCGCACATGGGTAAGCAAAATGAAAACGGAGCACTGCTTGCCGTTGAGGAGATTAATAAAGCCGGCCTGACCATTAATGGCAAAAAGCTTGTATTGAAGTTGGTGCCCGAAGATGACGCGGCAGATCCTAAAACAGCGACCCAAGTTGCTCAAAAATTAGTGGATGCAAAAGTTGTTGCAGTGGTTGGACATCTGAACTCGGGGACCAGTATTCCTGCGGCAAAGATTTATAGTGATGCAGGCATCACCCAGGTTTCCCCATCGGCCACTAATCCGGACTACACCAAGCAAGGTTTTAAAACGACCTATCGCCTGGTAGCCACTGATGCCCAACAAGGTCCTGCATTAGCTAATTATGTTGCTAAGAACCTTAAAGCAAAAGTGGTTGCAATCATTGATGATTCCACACAGTACGGTAAGGGGCTGGCAGATGAGTTTGAGAAAACAGCGAAGGCAGCCGGTATTAAGGTGCTTGCTCGTGAAGCAACCAATGATAAAGCGACTGACTTTAAAGCCATTTTGACCAAGGTTAAAGCAGGTAAGCCTGATGTCATTATGTATGGCGGCATGGATGCAACGGGTGGACCTTTGGCTAAACAGGCTAAGGAACTTGGGATCAAAGCAAAGATTGTCGGTGGAGATGGAATTTGTACCGACAAGCTAGCTGAGCTAGCGGGTGATGCGATTAACAATGTCGTTTGCTCGGAAGCGGCGATGGCATTATCGAAGATGGAAGCTGGTCCAGAGTTCCAAAAGAAATATAAAGAGCGTTTCAATATCGATGTTGATATTTATGCACCATTTGCCTACGATGCTGTTTACGTAATTGTCGATGCAATGAAACGAGCCAATTCGGTAGAGACCGCCAAAATTTTGGCCGCAATGCCCCAGACCCAAATGAAGGGCTTGATTGGTAATATTGCCTTTGACGATAAAGGCGATCTAAAAGAGAGTGTGATCACTCTCTATGACTACAAAGATAAAAAGAAATCAGTCCTTGAGATCATCAAGATGTAGGAAATGATTGAATAAGCACCGCACTGCGGTGCTTATTTCTTTATAGACTGCGGTCGATGGATATCCTGTTACAACAAATTGTGAACGGCTTGGTGCTAGGTAGCATCTATGCCTTGATTGCCTTGGGCTACACCATGGTTTACGGGATTTTGGGCATTATTAATTTTGCGCATGGCGAGGTTTTAATGATTGGTGCCATGGTTTCCTTAACCCTAATCACGGTGATCATGCAGTTACCTCTAGGGTTGCCAGCATGGGTAATGCTCCTCATTGTTTTATTGCTAGCGATGGCAATTTGTGCGGTGCTGAGCTTTCTTATTGAGCGTTTTGCGTATCGGCCATTACGCAATGCGCCCCGTTTGGCACCTTTGATTTCTGCAATTGGGGTCTCAGTCCTGTTGCAAACGCTGGCGATGATGATTTGGTCCCGTAATCCTTTGACCTATCCTCAATTATTGCCATCAACCCCAATTGATTTATTTGGCTCAGGAGCAACGATCACCGGAAAAGAAATCATCATCGTCATGACGTCGTTTGTGGTGATGGCTTTGTTATTGCTGCTTGTACAAAAGACACGACTTGGACGAGCGATGCGGGCAACTGCTGAACAGCCTAATATTGCTGCTCTGATGGGGGTCAACCCCAATCGAGTGATTGCTGTAACTTTCATGTTGGGTGGCTCACTCGCTGCTTTGGCGGGAGTCATGATGGCAACAAACTACGGCAATGTGCACTTTGCAATGGGGTTCATTCCGGGCCTAAAAGCATTCACTGCAGCTGTTCTGGGCGGTATTGGCAATATTCAGGGGGCGATGTTAGGTGGTTTGCTCCTCGGTTTAATTGAAGCCATTGGAGCGGGCTATATCGGCACTTGGACTGGTGGAGTCTTGGGCTCTAATTACCAAGATATCTTTGCCTTTATGGTGCTAATTCTAGTGTTGGTGTTGAGACCGCGCGGTCTTTTGGGTGAGAAGGTTTCGGATCGTGCTTAAGGTCTCCCCCCAATTTTTTTCCATTCATCATCAACGGTTTTTGCTGTTAAGCGCTGTAGTCCTATTGCTATTGCCTTGGGTAGTCGGTGCCACTGGTGGTAATTACTGGGTTCGCGTATTGGATTTTGCTTTGCTCTATGTTGTTCTGGCATTGGGTTTGAATGTAGTCATTGGCTTTGCTGGACTATTGGATTTAGGATACATTGCTTTCTACGCGGTGGGTGCCTATAGCTATGCTTTACTTGCCTCACCGCATTTAATTACTCAATTTCCAGCGATTGCCACTCTATTTCCAGAAGGGATGCATTTTCCATTATGGGGGGCATTGATTATTTCCTTTGGCCTGGCTGCTTTGTTTGGAGTGTTACTGGGATTTCCAACGCTGAAGTTACGTGGTGATTACTTGGCAATTGTCACCCTGGGTTTTGGGGAGATCATTCGCATTTTTCTGAATAATTTAGATCGACCTGTCAACTTCACCAATGGCCCAAAGGGGATTGGCAACATTGATCCCATTCAATTGTTTGGCTTGAACTTATCAAAACCCATTTCAATCCTGGGCATGCAGATTCCCTCACTCTATTTATTGTTTTATTTTTTCTTGTTACTGGCCGTCGTTGTTGCCTTGGTATGTTCACGCTTAGAGCATTCACGTGTTGGCCGTGCTTGGATTGCGATTCGGGAAGATGAGATTGCTGCTGAAGCGATGGGTATAAATACCCGCAATATGAAGTTGCTTGCCTTTGCGATTGGTGCCAGTTTTGCTGGGGCAGCAGGCGTCTTATTTGCCGCTTTTCAAGGTTTTGTCTCCCCAGAGTCCTTCACTTTATGGGAGTCGATTGTAGTTTTGGCTATGGTGGTGTTAGGGGGGATGGGCCATATCCCAGGAGTCATCTTGGGCGCCATTTTGTTAGCAATTTTTCCAGAGTTACTCCGCAGCATCGCCGCACCCATTCAGCAGTTTCTGTTTGGTTCGGTGATCATCGATGTCGAAATCATTCGTCAACTTTTGTATGGCTTAGCGTTGATTCTCATCATGCTATATCGCCCTAATGGGATCTGGCAAAAGCCTGAGCATCTAAAGCGGGTTACATCATGAGCGTTTTACTTCATATCTCTGGAGTCTCTAAACGCTTTGGTGGTGTGCAGGCTCTAGACGATGTCGGGGTTGAGGTACAGGATGGTGCCATTGCTGGTTTGATCGGCCCCAATGGTGCAGGTAAGACAACATTCTTTAATGTAATCACAGGGCTGTATCCTGCCGATCATGGGTCTTTTGCTTTAAAAGGGAAGCTATATTCACCCCATTCAGTATCAGAAGTTACGCAAGCCGGAATCGCGCGCACCTTTCAGAACATCCGCCTATTTAAAGAAATGAGCGCTCTCGAGAATGTGATGGTGGGATGCCATTGTCGTTCAAAGGTGGGCATTTGGGGATCGATCTTAGCCACCAAAAGGAGTAAACAAGAAGAGCAAGCCATTCGAGATAAATCCCATGCCTTGTTAGCCTATGTTGGCTTGCATGATTTGGCACAACATAAAGCTAAAAATTTATCCTATGGTTTTCAACGTCGTCTTGAAATTGCTAGAGCTCTGGCAACTGAACCCACTCTTCTCGCTTTAGATGAGCCGGCAGCTGGCATGAATGCAAGCGAGAAACTAGAGCTCAGAGAGCTGATCCTCAAAATCCGTGCCGATGGCAAAACAATCTTGTTGATTGAGCACGATGTTAGTTTGGTCATGAACATTTGTGATCATTTAACAGTATTAGATTATGGCAAGGTGATTGCCGATGGTTTGCCGCAAGAGGTCCGATCTCATCCTGAAGTGATCCGTGCATATTTGGGGGGTGCCGCAGCATGAGCATGACCCATTCTGCGCATTTATTGGAGGTTCGTAAGCTAAAGCTAGCTTATGGCGGTATCAGCGCTGTTAAAGGAATTGATTTTTATGTCAATCAAGGAGAGTTGGTTGCCTTAATTGGCGCCAATGGGGCTGGTAAAACATCAACCCTAAAGGTTATTTCTGGGTTATTAAAACCAACTAGCGGCTCTATTCATTTAGATGGTGAGTCGATTGCGGGGCGACCGGCTTATGAATTAGCACAGCTGGGGATTGGCTTAGTTCCTGAGGGCCGTGGCGTATTTTCTCGAATGACGATTCTTGAGAATTTACAAATGGGCGCTTATTTACGTCAAGGTAATCATGATCCTTTGATACAAAATGATCTTGAGTCTGTCTTGGCTCTTTTCCCACGTTTACAAGAGCGTATCGATCAGTTAGCGGGCACCTTATCGGGCGGTGAGCAACAGATGCTGGCCATTGCGCGTGCAATGATGGCAAAACCTAAATTATTGTTATTGGATGAGCCATCGATGGGTTTGGCCCCTTTGATGGTCGAGGCGATCTTCGCAGTCATTCAAAACCTTGCCAAAGAGGGCATCACCATTTTATTGGTTGAGCAGAACGCACGCCTGGCCTTATCGATGGCTCATCGTGCCTATGTAATGGAAAGTGGCGAGATCACTTTGCAAGGAGATGCTACTGAGTTGCTGCACGATGAGCGAGTCCGTAAAGCCTATTTGGGTGAAGATCTCGAGCGGTAAGTAAAAATCGCTTAAATCACTTTTTTGAGAAGCGTTCTTAAGATTGCACACATCTGCACAATTTCTTCATCGGCAACGGTAAGAGCAGGCATAAACCGCAATAGATCTGGGCGAGGAGAATTAATTAGCAAGCCTTCGGGCTCACGCTCTCTAGCTAAATCAACCAACTTACCACCAATATCTTTTCCCAGCATTAAGGCGCGTAGAAGGCCCTTGCCGCGCTCGCCCTGTAGGCCAAACTCGGAGGATAGTTTGAGTAATTCTGATTGGAGTAATTGTCCTTTGGTGATGACCGATTGCAAAAAGCCTGGCGCCAATAGTTGCTCAATCACGCTAATACCAACTGCGGTCATTAAAGCATTACCGTTATAGGTGCCGCCTTGATCGCCTGGCACAAAACAGGCCACTTCATCGGTGCACAGAAGGGCCGCTAGGGGAACGCCTCCACCGATTCCTTTGCCCAAGGTCATGATGTCGGGTTTGATGCCATAGTTTTCGTAGGCAAACAATTTACCAGTTCGACCAAAGCCTGCTTGTACCTCATCGACGATTAAGAGCAAGTTATGCTCTTTTGTGAGTTGGCGTAACTCACGCATAAATTGATCATCGCTGGGAATGACCCCGCCTTCTCCTTGGACCGGTTCAAGCATGACCGCCACTGTTTTATCACCGATGTGTTTCTTGACAGACTCAATATCATTGAGATCTGCCTTTGGAAAACCAGGTACTTGTGGCGCAAAGAGAGTATCCCAACCGGGCTTACCAGAAGCGCTCATGGTTGCTAAAGTACGGCCATGAAAACTATGATCGAAGGTAATGATTTCGTAGGCGCCATTTTTATGCAGCTGCCCCCATTTCCTGGCGAGCTTGATAGCACCTTCATTAGCCTCAGCGCCACTATTGGCAAAAAAGACTTTATCAAAACAACTATTTGCCGTTAACAGATCCGCCAAGCGGATCATGGGCTCGTTATAAAACGCTGGGCTAGGATTAATGAGTTTTTGGGATTGCTCATGTAAGGCGGCCACAATGCCAGGATTGCAATGACCCAGACAATTAACTGCCCAACCCTGAAGAAAGTCTAAATACCGTTTGCCGTTTTGGTCAGTCAGCCACGAACCTTTCCCTTCCATCATGACAATATCGGGCCGTT
>JAIXPN010000010.1 GCA_027486235.1 Burkholderiaceae bacterium | reverse complement strand
CTTACGATTGTTGGACCAGCCAACTGCTCTAAATCATAAGTAGTTAATGCCTTTAGGGCATTTAATAGTGTATTCATCTATATTTAGGTTAATTAAGCGTAAATTGGCAAATCCAATAATTTATCTATAAATCTTAATGTTTACTTGATTATGATAACTGTTATGGGTAGTTTCACCCCCTAAAAAAGCACTAAATACAGAATCAAACCGAGCAAAAAGCATTATTTTTTAATTTAATAACTCAGGGGCTCATCAGGTGAGCTTTAAAAGCAAAATTTGTTAAATCCTAATCAAAAGTCATCAGCTGTTGTAATGATGTCCCTATAGGAGCCCTTTATATTTCCAGGGTAAATTAGATTGCATTAATAGCCAATTTCTTCATATCAATGCCACACTGAATACATCTATTTTTTAGATTTACACTACATCAGACTACCCTACATTTGATACTTAATAATAAAAAACAACATGAACCAAAACCTAGAAATAGAAGAGCTTCTTAAACAACTGCGAAATGAATTGGCTATTCCAAAAAAAAATAGGCCAAAGGATTGGGAAGATCTGGTTGGTAGGCTAGTCGGACAGATTGCTAACGATTATGCGAGTCAAAAAAATCATGAATTAGCGCTCGCCGAGCTAAGTCTAATTAGCTTAGCTGCCTCTCTTGGAAATAAGAATGCTAAAAAAAGAGTGTTAAAGCCAAGCTTATGGCTTGAGTGCGCACCCCCAAGTATTAATAAAGTTTTACTTAGCCTGGACGAGCAAAAAATGGGGATTAAATCTCTAAGCTCAATTAAATCTGACTGGGTTTCTCTTTACATCCTTGGTGAACTTGAATCCCTTACTGAAAAGCGTCTAATTCCAGTCTATTTAGATTGGCTACTAAAACATAGTAATAATTTAAGCGGGCTACTTAGCACTCTAAATAAAAATAATTTTTCTCCAAAAAAAATCTCCCGAGAAGATTGGGTTTTTGATCTCTTAAGCTACCTTTTGCAGACGGCCCCAAAACAAGTTGTTAATGATGAATTCATCGGCGAACTTTTAAGAATAATTTCTTATGGCGTAATAGAAAAAAACTCTTTAGAAACACTACAAATTAAAGTTTTCGAAGTTTTAAATGCATTTTCAAATTACCGCCCAAGCATTTTGATCGCTACTACTATGCCTGCCTTGATGGCATTTTTTGAATATGGGCACCTAACAAAGAATAAAAAATTAATCTCTCTGCAAGAAGCACTTGCTTATAAGACTTTAGATATTCTACGAGCGGCATCAACCCTTAAAAATGTAGGTGGGGATGAGCTAATTCAATTCATGACAGTTGGACTAAAAAGATCGATCTATAAATTTGATCGTATACAGTCAGATTTTGGCAGTCCTGAAATTAATGATGATATTAGCAAACAAAGTCATGAGTCATACGAAACTGAAACTACGCTAGTAGCACTCATTTCTAATTGGCGAGACTATCTAAAGTCCAGCCCTTCTAGCAAAGGATTGGACCAGCTAACAACTCGGCTCAATGAGTTGCTAAGGCATTTTTCAATAGTCTCAGTTGGCGAAGAGGACCTGACTGAGGCTTACGATCCTTTTAGGCATGAACTTCTTGATGAAGCCGACAAGAATATATCCATAATTAAAGTAGTCCGGCCAGGGTTTGGCAAAAGACGAGAAGATGGAAGTATCAGAATACTTCTTAAAGCTATTGCTCAAGCCTCCTAACTACAGATTAAATAATATTCATGTTTAACGAAGAAATTACTTGCCGATCCTGCGATACCCTTCTTTCAATTCCATTTGAAGATGAGCTAAATATTTATTCATGTCCAGACTGCAATATAGAAATCAAGACGCAAATTAAGAATAAACACCCCCGAGCCGAGTTTAGTTTACACACCAATAAAATACTATGTATTGACTTTGGTACCAGCTCTATTCGCGCCTCTGTCAGAGATAATGACGGCATCCCTATTCCCCTCGAGATCGGCGAAGCATTCAACTCTTCAATTGATAAAGCATCAATTCCTAGTGCTATTTTTATTAGCGCTTCCGGTGATGAAGTTCTGTTCGGAGAGGATGCATTAAGTCAAGGGCTGAAAGGTAAAGAAAGCCACCTATTTGAAATCAGCCCAAAAAAATGGATTGTATCAAATCAATTAGAAGAATTTATTTTCGGTAAAGCAGGGCTAACAAAATCACACTTGCTATCAGGGCTATTAAATCAAGCTCTCAATGGGCTATGCAAATGTCTTGGCCTGACTATTTTTGAACTTAAAAATTATGAAATCAGAGTATCCCATCCAGTTTGGAATGATAAAAATAAAGCTGAGGTGATGTTAAATTTTGAGAAGATTATCAGTGACTCTTTTTTAATTGGTAACGATTCTGGAGAAGTTATCTCAAAACATTCCTTGTTTTCTAAAATTAATGGTCACCTATCGACGACATCCTATAGCTCGGTTGATGTAATTGAGCCTATTGCTGCAGCGCTTGAACTTTTTAATAACTCTCAAAACTCTCGAGAATTTTGTGTAATTATTGATGTAGGTGCTGGCACAACAGATATGGCATCTTTTATATCACTGACCCCTGATGTCCATAGAATTAAGCGAAAACTGATCAGGATCTCTGAACCTATCAGCATATATAAAGCCGGCGATCTAATTGATAACGAGGTTATCAATCTAATTAAAAATAAATGCAAGTCTATTGATAAGGCCTCCTTAAAACTTCTGAGCATTAGAAGAAGACAAATTAAAGAGCTGCTTTTCAAAGACTCAAGGATATTTGAGGTTAATGTTGAGGTTAAGTTAAGCGAACTTAATGAGTCAGAGGAGATTAAAAAAATGTGCTCCGATATAAAGCAAGGCTTTGAAGCTCTAATTGAACAATCATCCGCTCAAATCTTACCTTTTGTTACCGCCTCAAATCATAGGGTGGATCAAGTAAAAGTTATTTTTTCCGGCGGAGGCAGCAAAATCAAGTTTCTAAGAGATGTAATTGGGAAGAGTGTCTTAATTTCTGGAAAAAGATTACCTATTTCAATTATTGATAGCGTCAGTCCTTATCGTAGTTTGCCTGCAAGCTATGACAGATTGGCCGTTGCCCTTGGTGGCACAACGCCTGATGATGATTGGCCAGTTACGGAGTATAAAACTGCACCCATTACTGGGCATAGAGCATATTTCTTGTAAATGCATCACCAACAAACCTTTCATATCACTTACAAATCCTACTCCCCCGTCTCCTCCATCCCCTCCATGTCCTTCGGGCAGATAGGTGGGCCTAAAAGCAGGTGCTTTCTGAGCATCACGACCTCATAGCCGCACTTAGTACATTTGGCTCCTGGTCTTTTGGCTGCCTTTTGGCCTGTTCTGACTGGTAGGCTTAATCTTCCGTGCGGGAATTCCCCTAGCATTTCTGCAATGGCTAGCAGGTCTTTCTTAAGCCATTCTCCTGCTCCAGCACTGCGCATCGGTCCTTTTAGGCCGACATCCAAGGCAATCCGTTTAAATCCCTCGCCATGACCACTTTCGCAGTTATCTACTGCATGCACTAATTCATGGACTAAGGTATCCAGAAAATCAAAAGGGGTATGCAGGTGCGGGGCTATGAATATTTGGTTAATGCCATCTTCTGCTGCCTTACTAGACCAGCATTGCCCTAAATGACGCCCTTTACCTCCTGTACTCGGAAATCCGACCGATACCTTCACTACCGGTACGGCATACCCTGCCCGCTCAAAGATCGGAACAATATGCTCCACTGCCTTCATTAACCACTGCTCTCTATTCACTTGGGCCATGCCGTCTCCTAGTGGTCTAAGTAGCTGCGGTTTTCAGACATCCGCATGAAATCCAGGTCCATGGTTTGGGATTGGGTAAATTCCCAGTCTTTCGGAAAAGTGATCTCGTCCTTTTTCCAGCATTGCCGCCTTACTTCATCGATAGCTTCCATTTCATCGTCGGTAGCCACAAGCACTAGGCGCTCAAAGTCTTTATTTGGGTTCTTTTTAGATCTCGGTACTTTTTGCTCATCATCAAGGGGCTTTACCCTCATGAAATTGAGCCAATACACCTTAAAGCTAGGGCCAAAGATTTGGTCCACCAATAGGGCATCGGTATTGTGGGGATCCTCTTCATTGATTTGGATGACCTTTAATCCTTTTGCAGCAACAAACGCCAGGTATTGACGAGCATCTGCATGGGTATCGAACCGAATACTAAGCAGTTCATTGCTAGACCAGAGCTTGGATTGATCGACCAGATCAAAGATGAATTGGCCATAGCCTCCTTGGTAACGCTGGTGGATTGCACCTTTTTTCAATAGAACGCAGACGCCTTCAATCAGTACGGGCATGAATACTCCAATGGGCTGAATTGTGGTGGGGAAAAGTCGGACTTGAGTGGCTACAGATTACGAAGGGACTAGCTCATATACCGACCCTGTGCCTTAATCCAATTGAATAAATAAATGCTAATAAATGGATTTATTTCATAAGGTGAAACGCGAATATGGTAATTTAAATAGAGGGTATTTTTTTCTGCACAGTTAATAAAAGGAGACGGCATGAGTAAGATCAGGATTGCAAACGGCCACACCAGAACCGACGCACGGCAAATGCATTTAACCCTGCAGGAAGTAGCCGACATGCTGGATTTAACCAAAGAGCGGGTACGGCAGATTGAGGCAAAGGCCTTACTTAACCTCAGGAAAAAGCTCCAGGCTACGGGCATTAAGCCGATTGATTTATTAAATTAATCTAAGTTTTTTCAATAAATCGTCAAATCTGGGGAACTTATGACCAAACTCGTTTGGGGCAAAGCAAAAATCTTTCGCAATGGAATTCAATATGCATTTGATGATTTTCCACAAACTGGTTCATTTGCAGATATTGCGCGGGCAAATAAATTGGCGGGCGAAGAAATTGATATCGAAAAATCAAAGCTCATGAACAAAGATGAGGCAAAAAAACTAAAAAATCGTAACGTACATCGAGAGTTATTGTGGATGACAGTAAGGAATCTTAGACCCCTAAATAATGCAGCTAAAGTCGATATGAAGTTTGCTGCAGAATATTCAAAATACCTTGCCATCTTTTTGAATCTAGCAAGGGATTTAGCGCTTGAATATAGCGGCACGATTAAAAAAGGTGATGACTTTTATATCTTTGATGAGCCTGAAGTAACCACTGGAATTGAAAGAACTGGAGTTAAATTAGTATCGATTAATAGAAATGGAAAGATTATCAAGTCACTCTACTTCTGGCCAATTTGAATCCGATATTTTTTTACTAATAAAAAAGTCATGATTCACCTAAATTTCAACATAGAAGAATATGAACAGAAAACTTGATCCAAACGACCCACCCCTCTTTCACATTAAATCAACAGATTGGTGGGTTAAGGTCCTTGGGATGCTGCAGCACAACTGGGCTTTGATTGAAACTAAAGATAAAGGGGTAACCGTTTACTTTTTTCATGATCTAGGCACAACCGTAGGATCAATGGGCCCATATAAACTTAGTCAACTGAGAAACCGTTGCGCAATTATTGATTCACTTGATTTTGAAAGCAGTGAAGCGGCAATAGAAGCTCTTGATACGAATGGATTTAATCGCTTAGCTGATTACCCAGGGCCTTGGGATGGATCTCAGCCCCATGGGAATTTTTACGATGCTCGCGATCACCAAGCGGGCATTTACTCCAAAGGGGGCTATTGGATTTAAGGCGATCGGCGACTGTTTAGTAGCTCTAATGTACGCAAATCTGGCTTTCCAAAATACAGCTGCTCAAGTGCCTCATTTAATAGAGCGGAATTCGGGTCCGCCTCCAAAAATAAGGTGATAGACGACTGCAGCTTGTTTGCATCGGTTTGACCCAATACAGCCTCTGCTGTTTTGTTGGCTTGAAGGACTAATTTCAGAACCTCCTCATAACGATCTTTTAACAAAGGATTAGCCCAATACGCTTTAGCCTCCTTAAGGTCTTTAATTCCGTAATAAGTGGAGTATTCACTAAAACCTAATCCGACTATTTGCGGAAACACATACCAAATCCAGTGCGACGTTTTTCTGCCGCTCCCTAATTCTTTTATTACCTCTTCAAAACACGTGTTTTGGGCTAAAACAAAGCGCTCTAAAGAGTCGTGTTTATTTGGATCAATGTTTGGCATAGGGTATTTGATGACTTTTTTATTGAATTCTGTAATTAATAAATCTCATTTTATTGTCGATCAAGCTCATCCCATGACCTTGATCCCTTTCATACTGGTTACTCAATTAAAGCCAAGTAAGGGACCTAGATGACCGCACAAGCTTCAGATCGGCTGATTTATGCAGGCAAAGGAATTTCATTATGCACAAACCCCTTATCGCCCTATTTAAGGCAAATGGGCATTCAATTTATTTCTAGGTCTACAGCCAATTGGCGAGGTTATATCGCGACTTGGGAGGTAATCGAATGTGAAGGGGCCGAGCGACTCTACTTAGCCAAACTGAGCGCTAATCGAAGTCACAGTGAAAAAATCGGCCTAACAGACCTCTTTCCAGGCTTTGATAAGGTCTTTGCTCATTGGTTTACCGGTGAACTGCGCTGCCCCCAAGGTGAATTACTCAATTATGTGCACGGTGGCTATGCCAGTACCTATGAATACGACCTCATGATGGAGTTTAAGCAAGGCGTTCTAGTTCATAAGTACGCTAAACACAATAAATCCCCAACAACTGAAGACAGTCTGTTTTAGCAAAAGAACTAACCGTGACCATTAATTTTGACTACACCCTATTGCAGTGGTTTGGGATCTACACCCTCCCCGGCCTAGCTTATGTCACTTACAACATAATTAAGCTTTACCGCGAACGCAACTCCCAGTTTGTGAATGACATGCTTCTCGTCATTCACAACAAGACCAGTACGCAAAAACGCATTGAAGACAGTATTGCTTATGGCGCTGCCTCAATATGCATCCTGGTAGCTTGGCCTGCCGTGATTGTTTGGTGGTTCATGCAAAAACGCGATGAGCCTGATGCAATCGATGATGAGGATGAAAACGACTTTACCTGCAATATGGGTAACTTGGTTAGTGAGATAACACCCATTGAGGCTGAAGTCTTCAATCAAGTACATGATCCCTTGAATAAGGTACCCAATCTACCCTTTGGCCATCTCAATAAAGCATGGGGTCGCCTCTTAGCAGAGATGACCGAGCCAGCAGATCAGCTGTGGTCTTTCTTTATCCCGAAAGACACTCATATCGGCTTATACCGAAGCGTAAGTGGTGATGTACGTGGTTACGTAATCCTGCGCAAGGGAAAGATTGTGGGTGAGTTGGTAGTTGAGAGCGATTAATACAGTTTTAGCATGGTGATCAACGGGATTAGGTATGAGTGCCCATAGATCAGAAGACGGCACTAGCGGGCGGCGTCTTTTTCATTGAAAAACCATACCAGCTTGTGCATTCTGCCAAACCCTAATTCCATGGGGGACTCCTTTCAGGATGCGAGCAAGCTGACAGCCGGGAAAGACCGGCTATTTTTATTTACTCATAAAAGCAAAACCCCCACTGAAAGGGGGTTCTGACAGACGCCTGAGACAGTTTGCAATCACTCTTTCAGGCCGCTTGCAAAGCATTGCTGCTTACTAGACTCCAACCGGCTATACCGGATAACTTCTCTATTTTAAATATCCGTCAGTGGGATTGCAATGCACTTCTAAGAGTATCTGTCTGATTGATTATGAAGCTCATCGCTTTAAATATCCCTGAATAAATGCCCTCCTTGGGTTGATCTTTTCGCCTACCGTGCCAGCCTGCTGGTGTACTAAGGCTGCTGGCTCAAATAGCATGGCTTTATTGGGGATATAGCGATTACCGTTGGAGTCCCTGAGCTTTAGTCTCGGTAAGCCCAGTATCTTGGCGCTATCCACAAAGGCAGCCACCGTTATGGGTCTGTCTAAGGATGGGGCAATGGCGTCTTTGGGGGTGACTTCAAAGGGAAGAATAGTAGCTAGTAACAATGCGCTGGTCAGCATGGGGCTCTTTTGGCGTAATGGACAATAGAGGTAGTATGCAATTGCACTAGATCACCCATTGATCCAGTGAACCTAATGCTAGCAATTGCTTCAATTTGTTGGGTCATATCTAGTTTCCTTAAATCAAAAACCGAATCACCATTGCCGAGCCATCCTCGTAGCGCACTTCTAGCTCGTATGGACCGACAAGACGAGCCGAGAGCAAATTGCTTTTCTTTAGCGGAACTTCAACCTTATATCCTAAAGCTGCATCTTCTAGAATTAGGCTTCGCTCTTTTGTATTAATCTCGATAATCTTAAAATCACTTTTTTTATCGGCCATGTAACTCCAATGTGATGTTGATAAAAATGTCCTCTACTCCACTGCGACTTGAGCAATAACCGCGCCAGGTTTGTTTAATGCTTGGGCACGGCGCGCCACATACTCCGGGTTTTTAGCACCGAGTAAACCCAACTGACGCTCGCTGCCATCGGCTGATTGCACTACTACCGTATCGTTGCCTACGGCCCTCACGGATTCCAGCAAACTGCCATCGCGCTTGGTTGCGGGTGGTATCCCCTGGATCGTTGATGTAGGTGACAGTGGCGCCTCTATCCGCTCCAATGGAATTGGCTCAACTATCGCCGCTGGCTGGCTTGGCGCTCGTGCTTGTGGCTGCTCTACTGCCCTAGCTGGGGCCGGTCTGCTGGACTGAACAGGCTCTGCTTGAGGAACTGCATTAGGAGCTGCCTGCTGCTCTTTGCTTACGCTATCGAGCTCTTTAAACGCCTCAGGGGAACGGTTTTGTAAATCCTTGGAGGATTTCATGAGGTTTTTGGAGCCCATGGGCAAGGCCACCAGCACGTAGGTACGGATGCGATTGCCTTCGGCTACGTGTTTCATCTCCACTGTTTCTACGCCGGTGATATCCACATCTGGGCATATGCTCCGTACGGTTAACTCTGACTGCTCTATGGAAGCCGCATCGCTATCAGCGCGATACATCTTCATTTGGCTGCGCACCTTGCCACCAGCACCCGTGCAAATCTTCACGTAGGCCATGGTCTTAGCTTTAAGATCCGCCATCGAAAAGTCACTGCTAATTGCCGTGCCGTTTTCATAAATGACGCCGGATTCTTTGGGTAACTTCGTCATCCAGACCGGCGCTTGGCTGATGGCTTGAGTAGCGACCTTAGCCTGCTGGCGATACTCCAAGTCGGTTTGGGTGTTTCTGCTCACCGGACTTGTACCGCACGCGCTCAATATCCCAATAATGGGAAGCGCAATTAATGCATTTTTCATCTCATACTCCTTGTTGAATTAATTAAAATTTATCCACTACAACCCACTGATTGCTGCCTGAACGCACGGCTACTAAAGTAAAGCGCACTGCTTGATTTCGAATCAGTTCTGTTTTCGAAATCAGTTGATACACATTGCCCCGCCAGCGGCGCAGGCTGGAGCGAGTTTGACTCTCTTGCAGATCTTTTGAGGTAAAGCTAATCTGATCCCCTACCCGAATAAACGGCCGATCTGCCACGTACGGAAAGTTCGTGCAGATTTCTTTACGGGTAGTGGTTTGATCGTTCTGAACCAGATTGACTGGACTGATAGCCGCCTTGGCTACCGTTACCTCTTCAAAGTAGCAACGGGGGATGGCTTCAGGCGGCTTATTCGGAACCGCTCGTAAATCCGCCTGAATTAACCCCGCATCCACAGGACTTCCTTGACAAGCAAAGCGCACAGACCAAATGCGGTACTTGGCCAGGGAGTAATAACTTTTACTGATTTTGTCTGGCGCGGCATTGCCCTCAACCCCATCGACCATATAAAAGCGATTGCGCTTTAATTGCTCTTCGAGCAAAGCAATTTGCTCGGTGCGGTGCTCGCAATTCACCTGAAAGCGCACCAAGTCTTCGTAAGTAAGGCGTACAAATGTTGGCGCTGCGCGCTGCTGCGCATTACTCGTCTGCGCTGCAGTCCGTTGAACTGGCCGAGCTGTGTTGTTTTGCTTAGTTTGATTACTTTGGCTGAATTGATTCGTTTGACTACTGGGCCGCGGAGGAATGTAGCTAGGGGCGCTGTATTGGCTGTATTGGGTTTGTTTGATATGGCTCGGCGCGCTGTACGCCGTGTACTGGCCCGGCTTACTCGCGCAAGCACTTAGGCCCAGCAACAGGATCAGCGTAGATAGTAAGGAGAGTAACTTCATGCGTGTTGGGCGACTTTTGGGCAGCGTCTTAGGAAGCTGCCTTGAGTTGACCTTGTGCATTCGGGTCAAAATTAAATACCCGCGCGGAATTGCTCTCGGTTTGGCTTGTATTGGATGGTTTAGTAAAGGCGCCGTGGAATGCACCGCTCGCTGCAGCTACTGAAGGTGTGACGACTTTATTCATGAACTGATCGCTTGCCTGCGTAAAACTGTAGTTCATTTGATTTTGAAAGCGGCCATACATGCTGCCCTGGCGCCTCAGGTCATCGAGCTCATGACGCAACTTTTGATTGGCAATGTCATGCACGATCTTTTGCTTGGTCATTGATAAATCCAGTTCTTGCAACTCTGCCTGCTGCCCTTTTATGACAAGCGCCTGCTCATGCTGAGATAATTGCAGCTCCGCTTCGGATCCCAGCCTGCGGCTTACGCTGCGATTGATTTCAGAAAGCACGCGGGTTTTATTCTGATGCGCCGCTAAGGCAGCGCGGTGACCTAAGGCGGATTGCCCTGCTTGCAGTTTGAGCAGAATTGGCATGAGCTCCAAACACAACTGCAAGAGCGTAATCAGGGCGTACTTAAAGAACACGCCTGGGCTATGGGTGATGAGTGATGACAGCACGTCGGCAGAAGCCACATTGATGTAGGCCTCATCGATTTCACTGGTTTTAGCTAAATTAGCAGCAATGTCTTTTTTAGCCCCTTCTACTGCACCTATGGCTTGTGGAATCGCCTCACCCACTGAGGCAAGCTCCGCCTCCCGAGGGTCGGTATAGTTTCGATAGCTTTGGCGATAGACGCCCTCTAAGCGCTCACACTCGCGCTTATCTTTAGCATAGAGTTGTAGGATCTCGCCTTCATCGAGGTCTGGCGCAAAAGTCGTGCTGGTTTTTTTGCGGTAATCCTGAAAACACTGGCTAGAGGCATTGCGCTGCCGAATAATCTCAGGAGTGAGCGTCTGTAATTCTTTTTTAAGCTGATTGGAGCGCTGCTCTAGATTGCTGACAGCCGTAGTTTTATCGGACAACTCATACTTTTCTTGATAGCGTGCTTTTGCATCGGTATAGCGACCGTCTTTCATATCTTGCGCATGAATGGCGAGCTCTGACTTTAAAAAAAGTGGCATCGTGAACTGGCTACTGAGCGAGCCAATCACCGTGATTAAGAAAATACGGATGCCTAGATATACGTAGGTGAGTTTCTTGTCGGTCTCGTACCGTGTATCGGCTAAAAAAATGAAGTTGCGATCGAGCACCAAGACAATCGCCGCGCCTATTACGGCAAAGGTAATCGCCAAAGCGATTTGCAAGGCTAAATGCAAATCCATCGCCAAGAACCAGCCGGCAATGCCAAACTGCAAGGCCGCTAGAAAGCTAGCAAAGGCAATAGCAGCGCCAATCTTGCTTAGACTCCCTACTTCTTCTACTGGTGCATTGGCCGCGATGCGGTGCCCGGTAAGGAAAACCAGATATTGCCGAATGGTACTCATGCATCCACCCACTGAATTGTTGCGATGGATGCAGTATTCCAATGGGCTAGCTCATAGGATGAGCCTTAAGAAATATGGGTAAATAAATCACCATTTAATCAGAATTAGTACTGTATATCCGTACAGTAACACAACTTACATAAGTCCCGCAAGCTCACTTTTTTCCTAAATACACACACTTTTCAATACTTATTCCTACAACAAAATCAGAACTTACTGATGTATTATGTGTACCATTATTGGTACGCTATTGGGATGAAGACCCCTATCCTAAATGTGTACTTTTATGCAACTGAACTTGGGCAAGAACCTGTGCGGCAATGGCTAAAGCAATTGCCACACAGTGATAAACGCGCAATAGGTGAAGACATTAAAACCGTTCAGTTTGGCTGGCCTTTGGGTATGCCACTAGTAAGGCACATCGGTAACGGAGTTTGGGAGGTCAGATGTAAATTGAGAAATGGAATAGCGAGGGTGTTATTCGTGATGGAAGGAAACTCGATGGTGTTGATTCATGGCTTTATTAAAAAGGATCAGAAAATCCCCAAAGCTGATTTGGATTTAGCAAAGGATAGGGTTCAACAGTTGAGGGGTCGCTTATGAAAAAAAAACACGTTGGCAGTAACTTGGATGACTTTTTGCAAGAAGAGTCACTCCTTGAGAATGCTACTGCGGTCGCCGTCAAGCGCGTGATTGCTTGGGAAATTGAACATGAAATGGCGAAGCAACAATTGACTAAAACAAGTATGGCCAAAAAAATGCATACGAGCCGTGCTGCTTTAAACAGCCTGCTAGATGAAAGCGATACCAGCCTAACCTTAGTTACGCTTGCGAGCGCTGCAACCGCCCTCGGAAAGCAGATTCAATTTAAGCTTAAAGCCAAACCCGCTCCTTAAAAAAGCAAAACCCCCGCTGAAGGGGGTTCTGACAGACGGCT
>JAIXPN010000039.1 GCA_027486235.1 Burkholderiaceae bacterium | reverse complement strand
TGGCGACCCTACAGACAACTCATCCGATCAAATTAAGGTAGTTGATATTAAATTCAATACTCTTGATTTTAAGGTTACTGATGTTGTTAATACTGCAACAGTATTTTCAGCTGAAGATAATTCTGATGACCAATCAGATGAAGTGGCTACTAGTCGCGTTGCTGTTCTAACTGACTTGGATGCTTCGGCCGCCGCAATTTTTGCTAGTTTAGATGACCAATTGACGCCAAGCCAGTTGCGAGTTGATATCGAAGCCACCGGCACATTAACAATTGCTGGTAACGCTCGAGAGGGTGGATCCTTGACTGCTAACATCAGCGGAATTACTGATGCCGATGGCGCAATTACTGCCACTTCCTATCAATGGCAGGAGAAAGTTGGCGCAACTTGGACAAACATTAGCGGGCAGACTGGTTCAACCTTATCAATTCCAGGGGATCAGTCTTATGTAGGCAAGGAAGTACGCTTGACCGCAGAAACTACTGACGCACTTGGCGGTAAAACAACTTTCCAAAGCGCTTCCTCTGGTGCAATTGCAAACGTTGATGATGAAGCAATGGGAACAATAAGCATTTACTCTGGATCAGGTAAAAATAGTAAGGTTGCTTATTTAGATACTTCAAATGCAGCCAATTTGCTTATTGCTGACTCCGATGGAGCTATAACTAACACAACAGCTGTTTGGTTAGTAATTGATCGAAGCTCTGGCGCTACTATCTTCACAAGTTCAGCTACTGCTTCAATAGATTTAGACCCTTATTGGAGCGCTCTCCAAAACGGGACTAATGATTTAATGGTCAAGGTAATTACTACTGATAGCTTAGGTGGACGATCTGAATTAGTGACCGGATCAATTTTAGGAACTGAATTAAGTACTACAAGCACTCCATTTCAAACAACTACTACAGTTGGATATGCACCCATCACCCTCGACCTAAACTCTGATGGCGTTGCTTACCTCTCCCAAGATGCTGGTGTCACCTTCGACTACAACAACGACGGCACTGCTGAATCCACTGCCTGGGTTGCTTCCGAGGACGGATTGCTTGCGAATCGTGACGTTAATGGCAACATCAATATTGTCTTCTCGACCCAAGCCGGTGAAACTGACCTAGAAGGCCTAGCTAAAGTCTATGACGTCAATAAAGACGGTGTCTTTGATGCTTCTGACAGTGCCTTTGCTGAGTTTGGAGTCTGGCAAGATGCTGATAGCGACGGTATTGTCGATGAAGGCGAATTCCTCTCCTTGGCCGATCGCGGTATTACCAGCCTGTCACTGACGTCCGACAATCAAGTGCGTCTTGAGGCAGATGGTGATGTGATCGTGTATGGTCAAACGACTTACACAACCGCCGATGGCGTAGTGCATATTGCAGAAGACGTCGGTTTTGCAGTCAGCGATAACGGCGATACGCTCAATATAGCTAATCTGATTGCTAATGCGGCAGCCATCCAATCCATTACCCGAATTGACCAACTGGCCGAAACGGACTCTTCATCCTCAATCTTTGTTGATTTAGGTGGAGAGACCTATGAGATTGCAGCTACGTCTGGTCAAACGGGCGGTGTAGAAGACATACTGGCGCAGTTTGTGGGTAGCGATACCGGAGCGAGTTTACTGAGTGATCGTAGCTGGACCGATGTAATTGATATTACGAGTGAGCGCGGCGGCCCAGGCATGATTGTGGCTGAAGGCGGCACCATTACTGGATCTGATTACAGCAACAATGAAGGCGACTGGACGGTAGTGATTAACTCTGGTGAAGCTTCGATTGATGCTGAGAACAATCAAATCACCTTCGCATCGGATAGTGCTGATAACTCCGTCACGATTGTTACTGCAGATGGCGCCACACACAATATCGATAACGTCGATAAGATTCAGTGGCACGGTTGATTTGTTCAGTCGGCTAGTTTGAAATTCGGCGCATCTTCACTCTAAAGGTGAGGGTGCGCTTGCTTATTGGTTCTCTACTTATGCTTGCTCTGCTGTTTGATCAGCAGTCGATCAAATGCCAATCAATTTGGTAATTCCAATTCTTAAAACGCCAGCAGCTGACCGTTCTGGAGCGGTTTCGCATTGCGCTTGCCATCCAGCAGGAGTGCGATTTCTTGCAAGATTAGAGTGGATTCATCTGGCTTGAGGTGAGTAATCCAAATGGGGCAGTTGGATTTTAGGTGCACTAGATCCGTTGCCAGACTCTGAGGATGGTAGTGCCCTGACAGTTTTGCTAATTCATGTTCGGCATTAGTAAATGAAGTCTCAATAATCAGGTGCTTGAGGTAGCTATCGTCTTTGCCTTTATCTATGCCATTGCTTATTTCCTTTTCCGCTTCTATTTCATTCACTTTCGAATTAATGGCATTCCAAAACGCAATCGACGGGCCGGTATCACCACTAAAGACCAGTGCGCCGTTTCCTGAGTCAATCCAATAGCCATTAGCAGGAATGCTGTGGTTCACGGGCAGGGCGGTGATTTCTACATCACCTATGGCGATAGTTTGACCAATGTCGATCACCTCAAAAGCAAGGCAAGGATTTTCTCTTGAGGGAATTTTGCTAAAGTCGGGCCAAATCGTATTGTTAAAAATATGGGTTTTCAGAGCATTAATCGTTGCAGTAATGCCAAAAACACGAAGGGGCTTTGCACGATGGACGCCGACTGTATCGAGAATAAAGGGCAGACTGCAAATGTGGTCTAAATGACTGTGCGTCAGAAAGAGGTAATCAATCTGCCTAAGCTCATCTAAAGAAAGATCACCCACACCCGTGCCGGCGTCAATCAAGATGGACTTATTAAGCAAAAAAGAGGTAGTGCGTAGGTCTTTGCCAATACCACCACTGCAGCCTAGAACGCGTAAAGAAGAAGTCATATCAAATAGTAACGGAATTGAT
>JAIXPN010000164.1 GCA_027486235.1 Burkholderiaceae bacterium | reverse complement strand
TGCTGACCTATCACAGAGTGTTGCAAAGTACCCTTGCGGAGAGGCACCTTAATCATTTTGCGACGAGCCTCATCCATTGCTTTTTGCACAGCAACAGGCACCTCTTTTGATTTGCCTTTACCCATGCCAATTCGTCCATCTCCATCGCCAACCACTGTTAAAGCAGCAAAGCCTAGAATACGGCCGCCCTTCACGACTTTAGTTACACGATTAACCGCAATCATCTTCTCGCGAAGACCATCATCGCGCTCTTCAGACTGAATTTTGGTTTGCATTTTTGCCATAATTTTTCCTAAACCGTTTTCTTAGAACTTCAAGCCGGCTTCACGCGCAGCCTCTGCAAGCGCTTTAATACGACCGTGGTAACGATGACCAGCGCGATCAAAAGCAACGCTTTCAATTCCAGCCTTCTTGGCACGCTCAGCAATTAACTTGCCGACTTTTTGTGCCGCGTCACTATTTCCACCATTCTTTACCGAAGAACGCAAATCTTTTTCCATGGTTGAAGCAGCAGCAATTACCTTGCTTCCACATGGGCTGTAGACCTGTGCGGAGATATGGCAGTTACTACGAATCACGGTTAAGCGATGAGCCAATAACTCCGCAATCTTGATGCGAGTCTGACGAGTGCGTCTTTGTCTTGTTTCGTTTTTATTCATATCGAATCTCGGCTTTACTTAATTACTTCTTCTTGGTTTCTTTGAGGTGAACCACTTCATCGACATAGCGCACGCCCTTGCCTTTATATGGCTCTGGTGAACGATATGCACGTACTTCGGCGGCAACCTGGCCAACTTGTTGCTTATTGGCGCCCTTAATAATGATTTCAGTTTGCGATGGGGTTTCTGCTTTTACGCCAGCAGGTAAAGCATGATTGATTTCATGCGAAAAGCCCAATTGCAATTTCAAGGTATTACCTTGAGCTTGAGCACGATAGCCCACGCCAACTAAACTTAATTTACGCTCGAAGCCTTTTGTTACACCCACAACCATGTTATTAACAAGAGCGCGGGTCGTTCCAGATAAAGCATTCGACTCTGGTGTGCTTTCTTTGATAGCAACATTAATAACACCGTCTTTGTGCTCAAGTCCAATACTAGGATGCAACTCATGGGTCAAAGTACCCAAGGGACCTTTTACGGTCAACAGTGCATTTGCAATGCTGATCTCAGCACCTTTTGGAACTGTAATAGGAGATTTACCAACTCGTGACATTGTTCTCTCCTTAAGCAACGTAGCAGATAACTTCACCGCCCACGCCTGAGGCGCGCGCTTTGCGATCGGTCATCAAACCTTGTGGTGTAGAAATAATGGCAACGCCCAAACCATTCATGACCTCTGGAATGTCATGGCGGCCTTTGTAGATGCGCAAGCTTGGTGTTGAAACCCGCTCGATACGCTCAATAACGGGACGGCCAGCATAGTATTTAAGATCAATCTTTAATACTGGCTTGGCTGCTTCACCAGTGATTTCAAAACCATCGATATAGCCTTCTTCCTTCAAGACTTTGGCGATGGCAACTTTTAATTTAGATGACGGCATATTGACCAAGGTCTTCTGCACCGCTTGCGCGTTGCGGATTCTGGTCAACATGTCGGCGATTGGATCGCTAATGCTCATGGATTCTCCTAAATTCTTTCGCCGCTTACCAGCTGGCCTTGGTTAAACCGGGGATTTCGCCACGGAAGGCGATCTCACGAATCTTGCCACGGGCAAGACCAAACTTACGGAATGTTCCGCGTGGACGGCCGGTTAAAGAACAACGGTTACGTTGACGGATTGGGCTTGCATTACGTGGAAGTGCTTGTAATTTCAAGCGTGCTTCATAACGCTCTTCATCGCTGCGGCTAGTGTCATTAATAATCGACTTTAGCTCTGCGCGCTTGTGCGTGTATTTTGCAACCAACTTAGCGCGCTTCTTTTCGCGCTCAATTAAAGATAGTTTTGCCACGTTAGCCTCTTAATTGCGAAATGGGAATTTAAACGCCGCCAAAAGTGCCTTTGCTTCTTCATCGGTCTTAGCGGTTGTCGTAATGCTGATATTGAGACCACGTAATGCATCAATCTTGTCGTACTCAATTTCAGGAAAAATAATTTGCTCTTTAACGCCGATGTTGTAATTTCCACGGCCATCAAACGCTTTACCAGAAATTCCGCGGAAATCGCGAACGCGTGGCAAAGAAACAGTAATGAAACGATCTAGAAACTCAAACATTCTGGTTCCGCGCAAAGTCACCATCGCGCCAATTGGATACCCTTGGCGAATCTTAAATCCAGCGATCGCTTTACGCGCTTTAGTAACCACAGGCTTTTGGCCCGCAACCTTGGTTAAATCACCAACAGCGTGCTCAATCACTTTTTTATCGTTCACTGCCTCGCCCAAACCCATATTTAGGGTAATTTTGGTGATGCGGGGAACTTCCATTACAGACTTGTAGCCAAACTGCTTCATCAAGTTGGCAACAACTGTATTTTTGTAATGCTCTTGTAAACGTGTGCTCATAATCTCTCCGAACCTTAAGCGCTAAGGGTGGCGCCAGTGGTTTTTAAAAAACGCACTTTTTTGCCATCTACCAGTTTGATACCAACACGTGATGGCTTGCCATTGGCATCCACTAAAGCAATGTTGGAAGCATGAATAGGCATCGTTTTATCAACGGTACCGCCAGTTGTGCCCTCATTGGGGTTTGGCTTGACATTCTTTTTATAAATATTCACACCCTCAACAACAAACTTGTTTTCAAGAATGCCGGTAACAGTGCCTTTTTTACCCTTGTCACGTCCAGTCAGGACAATAACGGAGTCGCCTTTACGAATCTTTTTCATAGTTGCCTCTTTAAATAACTTCGGGCGCGAGAGAAACAATCTTCATGAAACGCTCAGTACGCAACTCGCGCGTTACCGGTCCAAAAATACGTGTACCGATTGGCTCAAGCTTTGCGTTTAACAAAACTGCAGCGTTTTCATCAAATTTGATCAAGGAGCCGTCTGGACGACGAACGCCTTTTGCAGTGCGAACAACGACTGCGTTATAAATGTCACCTTTTTTTACACGTCCACGCGGAGCGGCCGCTTTAACGCTAACCTTAATGACATCACCAATATTGGCATAACGACGCTTTGAGCCGCCCAATACTTTGATGCACAATACT
>JAIXPN010000084.1 GCA_027486235.1 Burkholderiaceae bacterium | reverse complement strand
CGCGCAGCCCCTGGCGATAAGCTTGCAGATGGTCGGGGCCTTTATTTATTTATCACTCGTGGCAATGGCGCTACTTGGCGCGTTAAGTACCGCCTTGAAGGCAAGGAAAGAATCTACTCGATTGGTGTCTATCCTCAAAACAGCTTGGCACAGGCCAGGCTAGAGCTAAATGAGGTTAAGGCCTCAATAAGCAAAGGTCAGGATCCGGTTGTTTCACGGCGACTAAATAGGGCGAATGCTGCCTCTCAAAGCGACAACACGTTTAAGGCAGTTGCTGAGGAGTGGTTTTCCATGAAAGAGAAGGAATGGAGCCCTACCCACCTCGTGAAGTCGAAAAGAGCCTTTGTGCGTGATGTATACAAATCGCTGGGCGATCTGCCAATTGAGTGCATTACCCCTGCAGTTATCGCCAAAACGATAGAGGGCATCAATAAACGGGATGTCCTAGAGACCGCCACCCGCATCTTGCAGCACTTAAATGGGGTCTTTCGTTATGCCCAGGCCAAAGGCTTATGTGAGGTCAATTCTGCTGCGCCAGTAAAGGAAATTCTCCCCAGAAAGAAAACCAATGGCCGCATGCCGGCGCTATTGGACTGGAGATCATTAGGCGACTTACTTCGCGCTGCCGATGGAGCCCGTTTATCTCCTTCTGTACGAGCGGCGCATCGCTTACTAGCTTTTAGCGCTACCCGTATTAGTAATGTAGTGCAGGCTGAGTGGAAAGAGTTTGATTTAGATGCGGAAACGCCAATGTGGACAATACCGCGCGCCAAGATGAAAGACCGTTCGCGGATAGGTGATCACCGCATTCCGCTGGGGCCGCAAATTACCGCCGAACTTAAACAATGGGGTAACTTATTTGGACGACGTGGGTATGTATTTCCTTCGCCAGTAGGTAATCAACACATTAGCCGTGAGAGTCTTGAAAAAGCATATCGAGTAACTCTAGGTTTAGCGGGTAAGCATGCTCCCCACGGATGGAGAAGTGCTTTCTCGACGCTGGCTAGAGACAATGGTTTTGAGCAGGATGTTGTGGAGCTAGCACTCGATCATGCGCATGGCAATGAAGTAGTACGCGCCTACGATCGTGGCGAGCGATTAATGCAGCGAATTGAACTCTATAAGTGGTGGGGTGAGAAGTTAATGTATGCGCAGAACGGGGCTGAGGTTATTGAGTTATCAAAGAAGGTGGCCTAAAGATTGACTTGATTCATCGCAGCCAACCTTGACGCAAGTGAATTTCTCTCCAAGAATGCAGCATGAGGCGACTTAAGAGATTGCATCCCGTCTAAATCTTTAATTTGAAAGGCGTCAGGCACCATGATCTTAGCAGCTAGCATGCTAGGAATTATGGTCATTGTGGACTGGAAAACGCCGTTCTCATATCTTACGCTTGGATAGCGGCAGCAACTAAGATCAATCGCATATACACATGACTCGGCAAGATTAAGCATATGGAGTTTACTTAATAGAGCGGGAGATGCACTACCCCCTGCTGAAATAGCCATTCTACAAATATCAACAATTTGTCCGCCCCTTTTTGTCTGAGCATGCTTTAAAGCCATATATGAATATGGTGCAAGAGATATACGAGTTGATTGATATGCAGACCTTTTCAAGCAATTAATAAGATCGCTATCGACATCTTCGTTTAAGGTGGCGGCCAATGCAAGAAGCTCATCCTGAGGTATTGGATAAAATGGCCATATCAAACCATTCCGCTCAATGTCCTCGCCATAAATACTTGAAGAGCCGTGGTAAGCATATCTACTGATATCTTCAAATTTGTTAGAAAACAAAGTTCCCTTTACCAAAAATCTATCACGGTTAAAAAATTCGAGAACCATATATTGAGCCTATAAGGGGATGCCTTTTCTATGGGGGTTTTCTATCCAAGATTTAATCAGCCCAATAAAATCCCATACATCACCATTTGATGGCAGCAAGTAATTTTGCTCCTCTGGGTTTTCACCCATTCTTTCAAATATATCTATCAGCCATGAGGGTCCATGACCAGAAGCACCCAGATGCTTAAGCCAGGACTCCAACTCGCCACCATTAACAACAAAGACTCCATACTCCATCAAATGAGAAAATAAATTTAAGGCAGCCTCTTTCTCAGATCGTCCTAAAATTGACACTCCACCATCACGCTTCATATCTTTTTTTGTTTTTTGAAATTCAGCTAATAAAGCTTGTCGCTGAATATGCAATGAGTTATGGCTCAAAGCGGGAATAAAGGCGCCTTCCAATGGCTTTGTCCAAACTTGTCCCGCATCTTTAATTACATCAATATCAACCACCCCAATTGCAGGAATCCCAAGCTCTCTGAGTGGCTTAACAATGTCCCAAACAGTTTGTTTATTCTGCGCATTTAGAAATAAACAGCTGCCAATTCCCCTTGGATCACCCTGAGCAAGCAACCTTTCATTTATTTCTTGATAGAATGCTCGATCAGCATCCGATTCGGTAACAACAACCGATCCATAAAAAAGACCAGAAAGCACCCCCGTAGATCTCAATAATGGCTGACGCATTAAGTGAAGAATTTTTTCTCGGTCGAGAAGTCTAGCTGTTGGAGTAGCCTGATCATAAGTAAGTCGAATGATATTTAGCGGAATCCCCGCCTGAATACAACCCATTAAGAATGATGAGCTATGAGTTGATACAAGCAAACGCTTTTTTGTATTTCTGAGAGATCGCGAAATTGCATTCCCCAACTTAGCAGCTAAAGCTGGGTGCAAAAAGGCCTCAGGCTCATCCAAAATAATTATTTTAGGATCCCCCGCTAATATCGTAGTGATAATTCCAGTAAAGGCTTTCACCCCATCACTTAGGTCTTTTATGTCAACCGCTGACTTATGAAACACAATAGATTCAGTTCCCCACCCTTTTTCCTCAATCTCACTCTTCGGGGGCCTTTCAGATAATCTAACCCGTAACTTACCCATGTGAGTAGGGTCAATTACAAAATATTTAGAAAAAGCTTCAAATACTATTTTTCTAACCTCTTCACGAATTTCGTTGTCGATAAATAATTGGGATAAATGATTTTTAGGGGTCGCCTGTAGATCTCCTGCATCCTGCTCCCCCAAAAGACCAAGGCGATTTGTACCATCTAGACGAAGGGTATATAAACCTAAGAAGGTAGCGTAATAACCGAGTCTTTTATTCGGATCTTGAGCTTCTTTAATTAAATTTTCTTTATGCACTTGAGTTCGAAAAGCTTGATTATTCTGTGGATTAAGCTTTCCTATTAATACATGACCTAGATTAATTAACTCACCGGTATTCGGTAACTGTTCAAGCTTTAAAAGCTCTGCCTCAATTTCATCTTGAGAAAAAGGAGTAAATTCCAGTCTATTTATGATGCAATCATTTTCCTGTCCATGCGTTTGACGACAGTAACTTTCCAATTCAACTAGGCATCTACTTTTTCCGGAGTTATTGGGCCCGACAAAAATAGTTACTGGAGTTAAATCAACCTGTAATCGAGGCTCAGAAATGGAAGATCCAAATTTAAATGTAATTTGATCAATCAATTGAAGGCTTCCTTGAAAAATTGCAACATATGCAGCAGGTCTCTTGAATTCAGATTATCCCCAGCTTAAGCCATATTTGCAATTTGCTAAATTCTCTCAAAATGTGGCACATCCACAAATCCCTTGTAATTCCCACCCCACCTGTTTTTGGGGCTTAAGCTCTCCCAGTATTCACCTACTGTACGGATGAGTTCTTTATCCCACACTAGCTTGCCTTTCCAAAAGAAGTTGAGGTCTATAGCGCAGCGCCTGAGGTGGTTGCTATTCATGGTTTTTGATCTGCCGCTCTTGTAGTAGATTTCTTGTTGCTCCGGGCTACGCCAGAGCTCACCACCCGTAATCACCCAGCCCTCGGCTGTTGCAAACTGGATAAGGCGGCTAACATCGATTAAGAAAGCCGCTTGCTCTGCTACCAATCCGCTCATTCGGCATCTAGGACGGGTTTATGACGTTGGCCCATCCGCATCTCAAAGATCTTTTCAACCGATCTACCGCCAAAGTACGCTAGCATGACGAGCTGACCCCACTCCCCTAATAGCTTGACGTAGGCCTCATTGATATCTATCCCTAAGGCTGAGAGGATTGCAAATAGCAGATAAGCCGTCAGAATGTAAACCAGCGTTCCTGGCCGGATGTTCTTAGATAGCCTGGAATCACTCCCCATATCCGTTTGCCAGCGCTGAGTCGCATTAACTTGGGCGTTTCTGTGCATTTCTGCTAGGAGCTTTGACTCTTCGATCTCAAGCTCTTTTTGCTTGAGGGTGTATTGCAGCAATAGCTGCTCTTGTTCAATCTCTAGTTGTTTTAGCTTGATGAGGTCTTCTTGGCTCGGATTATCCGGAATGCGCGCACCAATCTTGCTCTCAATGAATTCCTTTCCTTTGGCTTGAACTGCGCCTGCGAGTAGACCAAGGCCATTGACAGCCAAGGTTTGTACTAGGGAGGTGATGATTGGAAGCATGGTGTTAGTTCTTTAGTTGATGCTTGTATTTGAAAGTCCACCGCCCCACGGCCGCCAGGCGAGATGGTGGCAGTGGGGCGCTATGTAGCGCGCCCACCCGCCCTCAGTCCACCCCACACCCGCAGCCGCACCCAAACAAAAACCGCTGGCGATGGTCTTCCCTACTCCTAGCGTTTCTTGCCTCCCTTGGTATCTGCTTCTATTGCCTTGTCGCTTTCTGGTGCTTCTGAGTTTGTGGCTGCTTCTGCCTTTTCTGCCATGAGACTATCAACAATCTCCATCAGGCGATCACCATCATCTTCACCGAATACCTTGGCAACTACTTCATGACCGTACTTGGCGCACAGGCGGTCGTACTCATGACTGGGCGTTATCGTGGTTTTACTAGGCCGCTCAAACACCGTAACATTTTCCCGGCCAAACAAATTACGCAAAATATTGGTTTCGTACGGCGGCACATGCACATGAATGGTGGTGAAGGCATCCCTGCGCACGACGGCTTCCACTTCCCTGATCTGAAAGTCACTGTGTATTAACTCCTG
>JAIXPN010000073.1 GCA_027486235.1 Burkholderiaceae bacterium | reverse complement strand
CCAATACAAAAGAGGCACAGGTAATTGCAAAGAGATACCACCATATCCAAACGAATGACGTTTGCCAAAAATACGAGCACGCTTGCATGATCATTGAGATACCAACCATCCAGGTCATGTAACGCATCGTATCGATACCAACTCGCGCCAACTTTGGCAAAACCCAAGCATTAAAAAGATAGGCTAACAATAAAACAACATTGAAACCAAAAACAATTTGTGCAGCAGTTGTGGGTGGATACTCCATCACCTCAATTAGCCAAGGCCCGAACCACAGTGTTTGAATCGCAATAAAACCACCATAACAAAATGTGCCCAAAGGCAAAATGCGCCAGAAAAATGCATTCGTGAGAATCGGTTGATAGCTTTGCCACGACAAATTTGTTTTATGTATTTCTTTTGGATTCTCTGAGGAGGCTGACTTTCTGACAGGTAATCCAAAATAAAGGATCACAATTGCTAAGAGCGATAAACCTGCCATTACTAAGAACACTCCCCGCCAACCGATGTAAGGAGTCGCTAAGTGAACGGGCCATGTACTAGCAAGGGCTCCACTGGTGCCAAATACCAACATCGCGGAGGCCAGCTGTCCCTGCTGCTGCGGCGCATACCAAGCCCGAAACCCTGAAAATGCAGCCATCAAACAAGCCGATACACCCATGCCGATGAGAGCCCTAGCCATCACCAATGTTGTGAAGTTCTCAGCCACGGCAAATATCAGAGCACCAATGACTGCCAGTGTCATGACCCATGCCTCCGTAATGCGTGGGCCAAAACGATCTAAGGCCAAACCCAAAGGAATTTGGGTTGCACCAAAACCAATGAAGTAAGCCGATGAAAGAAGCCCTAAATCTGCATTACTTAAACCGAGATCAGACACTAAATCGGGTGCAATGACTACATTGATCGTTCTAAATGCATATGACATGAAGTATGCAAGTGCAAAGCAGAGAAAAACGCGCAATGCAAATGTACCTTGAAGCGGCAGCGCCAAATGATCATTTGGCTGTCGATACCAATGCGAATAATGCAACTGACTCATTCCTTAATTGGGACGAAACTCGTCAAAGAAGGTATTGATGTTTTCTTGCTCTAAATACATCTCGACAGACTTATTCAAGTTTGGCTCTGAAATAGAACGAATCACGCTGACTTGATAAAGATAAAGCCCACCATTGAGCATTGGTCGTGCTAGCCAACGAATACGCATCACGCGTTTATTTTGCGGAAGATCTAAAAAATAATCTTGACTACCTTGCTTGGTTTGCCCAGCGGGACCGATACGAGCAGTACTTTCTTTGACCCGATTAAATGTGGGAGGTATAGCTTGATTTGGAGAGGCAGCTTGCTGTAACAAGACAGACCTCAACAAATCCTCAATCTGCTGTACTTGATTCACCAAAACCGCAGGAACCTCGGTGGTCATTACCGCAAACACATCATCATCCACCTTAACGAACTCAAGCGATTGCTTCAAGGTTTTTTGTTGATAAGTAAGCGTTCGCTCGATTTGTTGAGGCTTACCTGGAAATAACGCGGAATACCCTAAAGACTCATTTTTAATCGTGCGCCAATCAAACTTGGGACTACATGCCAGCAGAAGCAAGGAGAGGCCAAAGCAAAGAAGGCGAATTGGATTTACTTTGATTTGTCTAAACAACACCAGCCTCATGCGCTTGTTGATCAGCATGGTAGCTAGAGCGCACCATTGCGCCAACGGCTGCGTGACTAAAGCCCATCTCATAGGCCTTCTCTTCAAACTGTTTAAACACATCGGGATGAACATACCGAAGAACAGGCAAATGATGATTGGATGGGGCTAAATACTGACCAATCGTCAACATATCAATATCATGCGCGCGCATATCTCGCATGACATCTAAGATTTCTTCATCGGTTTCGCCCAGACCAACCATCAGTCCACTTTTTGTGGGTATTTGTGGAAAGCGTTTCTTAAAGTCCTTTAGGAGCTTTAAGGAATGTGCGTAATCTGATCCTGGTCGTGCTTGCTTATAAAGACGCGGCACCGTTTCTAGATTGTGATTCATGACATCAGGAAGACCCAATGGGTCGCTGGCAAAAACGTCTAGCGCTTTTTCTAAGCGCCCCCGAAAATCAGGGACTAAGACCTCAACTCGAGTTGCTGGAGAGAGTGTCTTGGTTTGCACAATGCAATCGACAAAATGCTGTGCCCCGCCATCACGAAGATCATCACGATCGACACTTGTAATCACCACATATGAGAGCTTTAGGGCGGCGATGGTTTTGGCTAAATTGATTGGCTCATTCTGATCCAAAGGATCAGGGCGGCCATGTCCAACATCACAAAATGGGCAACGACGTGTGCACTTATCACCCATGATCATAAAAGTGGCCGTACCTTTACCAAAGCATTCACCAATATTGGGGCAGCTGGCTTCTTCACACACTGTGACCAGTTGGTTCTCCCGTAAGATCTTTTTAATCTCAGTAAATCGAGAACTACTAGAGGCTGCCTTTACCCGAATCCAATCCGGTTTTTTGAGAACCTCTGCTAGAGGAACGATTTTGATTGGAATCCGCGCGGTCTTCTCTGCTGACTTTTGCTTTTGTAACGGATCGTATTCTTTTTTTTGATCACTCATAAAACAGGTGCAATACGCAGTTGCCTTTTTAAATGGTCTATCAAACACACGGTGACTAAGTCAATATTTTCGCTGATTCCAAGTGTTTTCATATCAATTGTCTGTAAACCCTCGTATCCGCAAGGGTGGATTGCTGCAAATGGGTTTAAATCCATTGCCACATTCAGCGCTAGCCCATGATAACTGCATTGCTTCGTGATTTTTAAACCAAGTGCAGCAATTTTGGCTCCCTCGTATTGACCGACCTGATTTTGCTTCCCAATATAAATACCTGGTGCGCCCGGCTTACGCTCCGCCAATACTCCATAATCAGCCAATGTATCGATCACAGACTGCTCGATCGCATACACCAGCTCTTTCACGAAAAGCTTCTTACGCTTTAAGTCCAACAACAAGTAGATAACAATTTGACCAGGGCCATGATAGGTAATTTCACCGCCCCGATCGACGTCGACAAGCGGAATGTGATCAACGGGATGATGCAGATTTGCAGGATTGCCAGCAAGGCCCAATGTGAAGACGGGGGGATGCTGGAGAACCCAAAGCTCATCCGGGGTATCTAATAAACGCTCTTTGGTAAAGCGCTGCATTGCTGCGTATGTTTCTGGATAGTCAACAAGTCCCAAGTGCCTAATATGCGCTGAACTTGCTTGCATTGTCATTACCTATAGCACTACGCTAACCAAAGGATGTGTTGAGAGAGTGCGGTAAATTTCATCTAATTGCTCCCGACTATGCACATGCACCGTGATGGTAAGGCCCAGGTAGTTGCCATCCCTTGATGGGCGCTGCTCCATACTTTCCTCTTTGAAATTAGTATCAAATTGCTTTGCAATATGAATGACCGCAGGTAAAAACTCAGGAATTGCCTTTCCCATCACTTTAATAGGAAAGTCGCAAGGGTACTGAATTAAGGACTCGGGGGTTGCTTTTGAATTCATGGGACATGTATCAGCGAGGCTGACCTAACCAGTTAGACAAAATAATGCTTCGAATGCAGTGTAGTTTGCGATGAAAAAAATGGTCTGCACCAGGAACAACATGGACCGTTAACTCCTGAGGCCTTGCCCAATCGAGAACAGCAGATAAGGGAATTGTCTCATCGTTCTCACCATGAATCACAATCGTGTCTGTTGGTACGGTATCGGCTAACTTCCATTTACCAGCCGCACTGCCGACCATCACAAAACGCTCAGCAGGCTTACCCATCTGACTAAGCTGATGAACCAAATGACTACCCACATAACTACCAAATGAGAATCCCGACACGGTAAGTGGCAATTGATTTGCTTTATGAATCCATGCTTGCTCATTTGCATAACTAAGATGAGAAAGCCAGGACTGTGGGGTACGCATCCAATCACTAACCAGAAGAAGGTCTTCCAGTTCGCCGCGACCCTCATCATGCACACCCTCAGATAAGTGCACGCCACGAAAGTTTGGTCGAACACTCACATAACCCAGCTGATTAAATGTTCTTGCTAAGGTCTGAACGACCTTGTTATCCATTGTTCCACCCAATAGCGGGTGGGGATGCGCAATTAAAGCAAGGCCGCGGACTGCGAAATCAGGATCCTGCTTGAGCTCATCAGGTAAATCAATTGATAATTGAATGAGGCCAACTGGGCCGGGGATGGTAATAACTTGAGTGCGACTATTCATAGGCATATTAGAGCATTCATAACGCCCTAATGAGGGCTTTAGATAAACAAGCGCTCAACCGGCTTGCCTTGCACAAGATGCGACTGAATAATTTCTTCAATATCCTCAGTATCAATCATCGAGTACCAAACTCCTTGGGGATAAACCACCATCACGGGTCCGTTTGCGCAATGATCCAAACAGCCTGCTTTATTGACACGAACCTTACCGCTTCCGTTCAAGCCTAATTCTTTAACGCGTTTCTTAGTAAAGTCAAAAAGAGCCTGGGAGTTATGCCGTGCACAACAATCATCTCCATTGCTACGGTCATTTAGGCAAAAAAATAGGTGGTATTGATAGCTCATTGCAAAATTATATCGATGGAATGTAATTTTTGTTTTTCTCTAGCGCCGCGCATTTCTGGCGTACTGAATCAACCAGATTAATGCGACTGGTAGCCACAACCACGATAGCCATTGCATCAAATCATTAAAGTGCACTAAGCGGCTTTGATTCCAACGCGGCAAACTGATTGCAAAATAAGGATTGTCTGGAAAATAATTTACCAGGGCAATTAGTGCGATAAAAGAGCCGAAGCAGGCAATAAATCGTATGCTTGCAGATAGGCCTAAGCAAATAAATAATGACAGGCTTCCAAACACCATACCCCAAATCGCTCCTGCACTTAACCAGGTAAAGCCATACTCTGTACCAAACTGCAATGCAGTAAATAAAGATTTAATAAAAATTGTTACCAATAATAGGGTCATGAGTAAGGCAAACTTGGGCACGTGAGGACGCAAGGCTAGGGAAAAGAAAAGTCCAACTCCAAACCAACTAAGACCGGTAATGAGACCCTCTTGAATTGTGTGGTTCATTACTGTTGTACCCCAGTTCGGGGCAAGATCGGGGCTGAGACTTAAAAATCCCATTCCCAACCATGAGCTCTGTGGATATATTTGCGCAAATGGAAATAAGATGAATAACGTCACGCTTAACCAACGTGTTCCAAACCAATAATCAAAACGCTTACGAATTGCGCTACCTGAGAGCCAACTTGGGCCCAAGGGCACGGCGAGCAAAGCGCCAATGAATGCTCCCAATACATTAGCCATCCAATCCATTTGAGTAGGAACTCGTGTAGGCAACCACGTTTGGGCAGTCTCAACTCCAGCCGATATAAGACCGCTGTATAGCAATGCAAATATCACAGCCCAAAAACCCTGCCAGCGTGGATAAAGAGCAAATACAGCCATAAATCCCAAGGGGATATACCCCAATACATTGGCGGTCAAATCAAAGGGAGTGATGTATTTGGGTAGGGGGCCACGCCACCAAGCTAGGGGATCTAGGCCAAAATTTAGATCAAAGTTAAATGGATTAAGGCAGCCATAAATAATGAGTAGGGTGTAGACGATTGCGATGGCTCGGGCAAGAGGCATGGCCTGAAGTGGCCAGCTTAGGCGTTGGGGCTCTCTCACTTAAGCGCCTTCTTATTGATGGGGTCTTTTCTGAAATTCCCTGACATAGGTACCCATTCTATCGAGACCTTTCTACAATAGACAAATGAACTGGAACTGTATTCTCGAACGCGTTGCACAAACCGACTCTACCAACGATGATTTAATGACTCGCTGGCGCGCAGGTGATCTCATTGATCCCATATCACGATTAGCGCGTCATCAGATGAAAGGCAAGGGCAGGGCGGGCCGAAGCTGGTATGCCAATGCCAACAATTCTCTATCTTTTTCCCTAGCCTATCCTTTTAATCGGAGCGCTCAAGCCCTTCAGGGTCTCAGCCTAGTATGCGGTTTGGCGGTCATCAAGGGAATTGCAAACAGTCTTCAATTAACCGAGGAGGAGCTACATCGCTCCGGCCTGGCTCTAAAGTGGCCTAATGATTTACTGATTCATGGAAAAAAACTAGGGGGGGTCTTAATCGAGGGGGGCAGGCTTTCCTCAGGAAACTCCCATGAAAAAACGTGGATGATTATTGGCGTAGGCATGAATCTAGAGTACTGCGCTTCGATAGAACAGGCCAGTCAAATTCCCATCAGCGCGCTCGCGCAATTAAATAGCAAAAAGGTTTCCATCGACGCCGATCTTGTCTGGCTTGCTATCCTTGATGCACTGGGCGACTATCTTGCTGTTTTTGAGCGTGATGGCTTTGCACCCTTTCAGGCCGATTGGAAAAATTGGGATGCATATTGCAATCAAGCCGTTGAAATTATGGAATTTGGACAAACTAAATATTCAGGAATTGCTATTGGCGTTAATCAAGAAGGTGCCCTTTTATTAGAAGAACACCCTGGTCAAGCGCCAAAAGTTATCTATGTAGGCGATCTCTCTCTAAAGAAGCGTTCATGAGCGACATACTTCTGTTTGATATCGGCAATTCTCGGCTCAAGTGGGCTTGTGTAGGAGCTAATCATGATCCAAGCGAGCGCCACAAAAAAATATGGGATTACTCAGGTGCAATTGACCTAAAGCTGCTGGACTCAAAGGAGCATCGCGCTGAGTTAGCGCACTACATCAAAAGTACTATTCCAAAACCAGTAGTTATTGGTATTTGCTGTGTAGCAGCCGAATCTTATTATGAGTTATTGCAAGAGCTATTTGGCGATTGGCAGGGTATCCCCACACTGCGTATATTTGGCAACTCCGAGTACCCACAATTACGCACGCAGTATCAAAATACCCAAACCCTTGGGGCCGATCGTTGGGCGGCCATTATTGCTGCACGACAGCTATCCCGAGATAACAGCCTAGTGATTTGTGCTGGAACTGCAACAACGATTGATTTTTTAGGCAGCAATGGGGTGCACCATGGGGGATGGATTATTCCTGGAGTATCCCTAATGCGCAATAGTTTGCTGGATCACACCGCCCGCCTCGATGTCCCGAGGGATGGCATCCAGGGCCATGGAATTGGCCTGAGTACACCGAGTGCAATTGATGAGGGCTGCCTATTAGCTCATGCAGGAGCAATTCTCAGCGCCTTAGAATTTGCTAAACAAAAAAATCAAGCGGTCTCACGCATTTGGATTGATGGTGGCCACGCTGACACCCTCCTGGCCCGATTAAGTGAAATGAATATCAAGGCAGAAAAAATTTCAGGCCTAGTTTTGCGCGGCCTATGGGCTTGGGTTAAAACTAAAAACGAATTGGCGCCCAATTAAGAGCGAATTTTTCCCAGCAAGCTGGTCGTCGAACGCTCATATATAAATGGAATGGCAAGCGCTTTGCCTCCCCATGATTTAACAATTTTAGTTTCCTCAAGTGATTCAATAGCGTAATCACCACCCTTGACATAAATATCCGGACGAATACTCTTGATTAATTCTACGGGTGTCTTTTCCGCAAATAAAACTACTAAATCAACACTGGCCAAAGCAGCAAGAAGGGCCATCCGATCTGCCTCTGAATTAATAGGGCGATCATCGCCCTTGCCGAGCATTTTGACCGAGGCATCCGAGTTCACACCCACGACCAAGCTGGCTCCAAGCTCACGCGCCTGGGCTAAGTAGCTTGCATGCCCGCGATGCAAAATATCAAACACTCCGTTTGTAAAAACCATCGGTCGGGGAAGACTAGCCAGTACCCCAGCAAAATTGATTGCATCTGAGGAGCAAATTTTGGACTCAAATGCTGGCGGCTTTAAAATGAATTGTGTCATGCTGAGATTCTAGATGATCTCCCCAAACTCAAGTTGGTCAGGTACCCAATTTGCCACCAAATCACCCTAGGAAACAGAAGATTACGGAAGGCGGTAGACTTAAGCATTCTCCTTTTTTAAGACGGCATATCAATGAAATGGCTACTATTTATCCCCCTAATCGCAATTAGTGTAATGACGACAAGTAATGATGCAAATGCCAATACGGGCACTCCTACCTGCGCCCCAGCCCTAGCGCATACCTTTCCTCGGCTCCAAGATGAGGTTCCACAAAATCTTTGCCAATATCAAGGCAAGGTGATTATGGTTGTGAACACTGCTAGTTTTTGTGGCTTTACCAGCCAATATGAAGGACTCGAAAAAATTTATGCCCGCTACAAAGATAAAGGGTTCGTAATTTTAGGATTTCCATCCAATGACTTTGGTCAACAAGAGCCTGGTAGTAATAAAGAGATCGCTGAGTTTTGCAAGAATACCTATGATGTGAAATTCCCAATGTTTGCTAAGAGTTCTGTCAGCGGTAAGGATGCCAATCCACTTTTTAAGATGCTGATTAGTAAAACGGGTACAAGTCCTAAATGGAATTTTTATAAATATTTAATTGATCGAAATGGCAATATCGTTGAGTCATACAATAGCCTCACAAAACCGGATAGCAAATCGGTGACCTCGGAAATTGAAAAATTACTTAAGGGCAAGTCTTCGTGAGTCCTTTGAATCAAAATCATTTGCCTTTAAAAAGAGTTGCTATCGTTGGTGCTGGTATCTCTGGATTAGGATGCGCCTATGCCCTGCAAAAGAGCAGTGGTATGCACATCACTGTATTTGAGGGTGGCAGTCATATTGGCGGCCATAGTAATACTATTGATATAGAGGTGCCGCTTAAAAAAGGCTCTATTGCCTGTAGCGTAGATACGGGCTTTTTAGTATTTAATCGCAAAACCTATCCTCGGCTCACACGGCTCTTTGAAGAGCTAAAGGTTCCACTTGCCCTTTCTGAGATGTCCTTCTCGGTATCGATTAACCAATCCATCGAGTGGTCTGGGGACAATATCAACACCCTATTTGGTCAGCGCTTAAACCTTACGCGTCCTGCCTTTTGGGGCATGGTTCGCGACATCATCCGCTTTAATCAATTAGCCACTCAATTTGCCCTTCAAGATCAAAACGTATCCCATGGAGCCAATACCAAAAATTTGCAATCGATTGCCTCATTTCTGGATCAACACCGATTTAATAAAGCATTTAGGGAGTGGTACTTTTTACCGATGATTGGAGCAATTTGGTCTTGCCCCACCAAGCAGATGATGGAGTTTCCGATCGAGACCATGATTCGTTTTTGCCACAATCATGGGCTTTTACAAATTCAAAATCGGCCTCAATGGCTGACTGTTAAGGGCGGCTCTAAACAGTACGTGCAACGAATACTAAATGCAATGCACCCAGAACGGGTTAAATTAATTCGGGAAGCAGTACAAAAGATTAATGTGCCCAATTCTGATAGTAGTGATCAGCGTATTGAGCTGATAAGCGCAAGGGGCGTTCAATACTTTGATGAAGTTGTGATGGCCTGTCACAGCAATGAAAGTCTTGGGCTTTTGCATGGCATTGATGAGTTTGATCGCTCCCTTCTGGCGTCAATTCCCTATCAAGAAAACTACGCCGTCTTGCATCATGATGCATCAGTGCTACCTAAAACACGACGCTGCTGGGCTGCCTGGAATTACAAAACATCGGCCCCATCGTCATCCCCCGCTCTGGCAGATTCGCAATCCGTCAGCGTTGATTATTTGATTAATAAATTACAACCCTTACCCTTTGGTCTCGACGAACAGGCAATTGTGGTCAGCTTAAACCCACTCACTGAACCAAAGCCCGAGACAATATTCGCAAAAATCTCATATGCCCACCCACTATTTGATAGCAAAGCCATTGCTGCACAAAAAAACATGTCACTCATCCAAGGTAAAAATGGTATTTGGTACTGTGGAGCATGGACGGGGTATGGTTTCCACGAAGACGGGCTGCGTTCTGGTGAGTTGGTCGCAGCAGATCTCGTTGCCTCACTTCACTCACCTTTGGCCAGACCTCCCATACAATCGACTAGCTAATGCATAACGATTCTACTGGCGTACCTTCTGTAATACACCCAGTACCATTAATTAATTTTGGTCAGGTTAAGCATTCAAGACTTCGCCCTGTTCACAATCGATTTAGCTACGGGGTATTTACTTTAAAAATACCGATGCGTGAACGTAGGCGCAATCCAGCCCTACTTCAACAGTTTGGTATTGGCGACAACCATTGGGCCTTTTATTCATTTTATGACCAGGACCATGGCCATGGTGATAAGAACAGCTTGCAGTGGGCTGAGGATCTTTTTGCTAAAGAAGGTATCTGTATTCCCGATGGAGAAATTTGGTTGCAAACGTTCCCACGAGTCATGGGATACGTCTTTAATCCAGTTAGCTTTTGGATCTACACCCAAGCAGACCAATCCGTGTGCGCGGTACTAGCAGAAGTAAACAATACCTTTGGAGAGCGGCACTGCTACTTATTGCACAAGGAAAGTGGTGAGGCTCTACATTCAGGGGAAACGCTTGTTAGCCAAAAAGTATTTCATGTTTCCCCATTTTGTGATGTCTCTGGCGAGTATCGCTTTCGCTTCCTTTTTTCCAAAGATAGCGAGAGTAAGGCGAACTCCGTCTGTCGTATTGAATTATTTTCGGATCAAAAACCCCTCATCTACACAAGTATTAGCGGTCAAGATCAAGAACTCTCTAGGCCCGCTCTTCATCTCGCCAAGCTTAAGTACCCCATGATGACTTTTGGAGTGATTGCCCGAATTCATTGGCAAGCACTCAAGCTTTGGATAAAAGGGGTACCATTTCATTCCAAACCCGAACCGCCCAAGATGGAAATCAGCTCATGATGCGCCCCGGTCAGTCTTTACTAGCCAAGTTAAATTTTTCACGCTCTAGTGAGCCAGAAGTTGTTGATTCCATTCCATTTCCTGCAAAAACGATCGAGCGCCTCTTAAAAGAGTTATCTGCTGGGTATCTGAACCTGTATTTCCCAAATGGGGAAAAGAGATCATTCGGCAAACCAAACGACCCACTTCATGCTGAGATCCGCTTTCATCGTTGGAGCGCCTTTAAAGATATTCTGAAGCATGGTGATATTGGCTTCGCAGAAGGCTATATTCGCGGAGATTGGGATAGTCCAAATCTAGAAAAACTACTGGACTTAGCAGTAAAAAACCGTAATGTCTTAGAGCAAGCCATCTATGGCAACTGGTTTGGCTCTCTGGTTTATCGGATACGGCACCTTCTTAATCGAAATAGCAAAATGGGTAGTCGTAAAAATATCCATGCGCATTATGATCTCGGTAATGCTTTTTATACCCTCTGGCTAGATCCAAGCATGACCTACTCGAGCGCATGGTTTGATTCAAAAGCAGAATTAGTAGTACAAGATGCACAAAAAGCCAAATACCAAAGAATTCTTAATTCGCTTGAACTACATCAGCCCAGTGAAATACTTGAAATTGGCTGCGGTTGGGGCGGCTTTATGGAAGAGGCGGCGAAAGCTGGGCACCGGGTTACTGGTCTGACACTTTCTACTGAGCAACAAGCTTATGCAAGTAAGCGTTTAGCTCAACACTGGCCCAATTATCATCAAGTCCGCATGCAGGACTATCGCGACTGCAAAGATCAATTTGATGGCATCGCATCTATCGAAATGTTTGAGGCGGTTGGTGAGCAGTATTGGCCCAGCTACTTTGAAGCCCTTGCACGTTGTTTAAAAAAGGATGGCAAAGCTTGTATTCAAACGATCGTGATTGCTGAAAATCTGTTTGATCGGTATCGTAAAAGTACAGACTTCATTCAACAGTATATTTTCCCAGGGGGAATGCTTCCTTCTCGTGAGGCGTTTAAACGCCATGCCAAAAACGCAGGCCTACAAATTGATGGGGAGTTTGCCTTTGGTCACGACTATGCGAAGACACTATGTGTCTGGTACGACAACTTTAATCAAAAACTTTTTGAGATTAAACAACTCGGCTTTGACGAAGCATTTATTCGGCTATGGAATTTTTATCTTCTGTACTGTGCCGCTGGTTTCAAAGAAAAAAATATTGATGTAGTGCAGTTCACGCTCAGCCATCAAAAAAAGTAGGTGCTATTGATGAAACAAGTAGCCATCACTAACTTTGCCAATCAACGTGTCTGGGTAATTGGGGCTTCCAGCGGCATTGGCGAAGCCTGCGCCAAGGCTCTGCTCCAGCACAATGCCAAAGTCGCTCTATCGAGTCGCCGCATCGAGCGCTTAGAGGCAATTGCTAAAGCGTTTGACCCATCACAGTCGCTTCTATTACCAGTGGATGTCCTGAATACAGCGGCCATTCGTAATGCACACCAAACTATTATTCAGCAATGGGGTGGTATTGATCTTCTACTTTTTGTATCCGGGATCTATATTCCTTTACGGGCGGATGATTTCAATATAGAGGATGCTCAAAAAACCGTTGACTCGAATATTCTTGGGCCGATGCGCGCTGTTGCTACCGCACTTCCAGATATGCTGAAAGCAGGACGCGGACATATCGCTATTGTGGGTAGTGTTGCTGGTTACAGCGGCCTACCAAAAGCGCTTGCCTATGGGCCTACAAAAGCCGCCATGATTAACTTCTGTGAAACCCTATTTTATGATTTACAGCCCAAAGGGATTGGGGTTCATATGATCTCCCCAGGCTTTGTAGCGACAGAAGCTACGGCACAAAATGATTTTGAAATGCCAGCGCTTATTTCAGCGGAAGAGGCAGCAAAGGAAATCTTGCAGGGCATTCAGCGGGGGGAATTTGATATTCATTTCCCCAAACGATTCTCAGGTTTCCTGAAATTTCTTCGTATCCTGCCCTACCCAATTTATTTCTGGATTGTGCGTAAGTTCGTCAAAATCTGAGGATATTGACTTACTTATAACCGTCCTTACGAACTTTATTGACTAAAAAATCCATGACGTTGATCGCTTTTGCCCTACTGCCAGCGATCGATGGCGAAGTAATGTACTTTCCCTGAACTGCGACTGTTGGCACTCCATCAATTCGATAAGCATTTCCTAGCTGATTAGCTGCTCGTGCTTTTGATAAAACCGCAAAGGAGCGATATGCCGCTAAGAACGCGTTGCGATCAACGCCTTGGGCCGCCACCCAATCCGCAATCTCATTCTCATTGAGTAGACGCTTATTCTCACGATGCATTGCAAACATTACTTTGTCATTTAAAGCATCGCCTTTGCCCAATGACTCGAGTGCATAAAAGAGTAGGCTGTGAGGCATCAATTCTTCACGAAAGGCAATTGGGACCTTCTTGAAGCTGACATCTTTATTCTGACGTTTCAACCATGTCTTTAGCTCGGGCTCAAATTCATAACAATGGGGACAGCCGTACCAAAAAAACTCGATCACCTCCACCTTACCCTTTGCATCAACTGCTTGAGCAATTGGTAAAACGCGATAATCAAATCCCTCTTCGACCTTAACTGGCGTTTGCGCAAAAAGCCCTTGCTGCAAACCAAATAGCGCAAGAAGAACAGTAAGGGCTTTGATAAAACGGGTCATGATCTATTTACTCGAATAACAGTGGGTTTAATGCCAAGGATCGTTAACTTACTCCTAGTGGATGCGGTATCTTCAATGCTTGTAAAAGGTCCAATCCTAACCCTCCAAACGGTATTGCCTTCAACCGCACTTTCACTTAATTGGGCCTGTATCCCTTGCATTGCTAAATTTGCTTTCTGAGCATCAGCTTCCGCGCGTTGATTAAATACCCCTGTTTGAACAAAAAACTGGGTATCTGCTTTTATCTCTGGCTTTGGCTCCGGAGATTTACCTGCTGCAATATCGGCAATTGGGTCACGGCCCAGTCCAGTCCCAGGTCCTTTTCCTTGCAAGGGTTTATTGAGATCTATCTGCGGGGGTGCGACTGCAGCCTCCTCTTCCTCTTCTTTCTCTGCTTTCTGAGGAACCGGCTTCATAAACGAGGGAGGGCTTGGGGCTCGAACACCTGGTTTTTCTTGAGGCTGCGACCTTGTCAGATACCAAGCAACCAAGAGAGCCAAACCAACGCCAACCAAAATACCAATTACTACGCCCATAATCATTCCGCCAGCCTCTGGGGAACTTAATTGCGGCGTTCTATTAATTTGCTTAGCTGTATTTCTTGGGTTTATCTGACTCATGATCTCTATCTTACCCGCTTGTGGATTTGATACGCAAACCCTATTGCGCGCTTCCGCTCACATCTTGCTTGGCGCTGAAACCCCTAAAACTTTTAAGCCATTTTCTAAGACCTGCCGACAAGCTGACAGCAAAGCTAAGCGCGCCAATTTCAAATCCAGCTCGTTCACTAAAACACGATCGGCATTGTAAAAAGTATGTAAATCACCTGCTAAATCACGCAGGTAAAAAGCGACCGCATGGGGTGCGAGGTCTTCAGCGGCATTCGCCAACACTTCTGGATATTCAGCGAGGCGACGCAAGAGATGATCGGCAGCTTTGCTATCTAACAGAGTGAGATTGGCATTCACCAAGTCTTCATCTTTTCCACCCCATTGCTGCAAAATAGAACAAATTCGAGCGTGAGCATACTGTACATAAAACACAGGGTTCTCATCATTTTGCTGAAGTGCTAAGTCCACATCAAATACAAATTCAGTATCCGCTTTGCGGGAGATTAAGAAGAATCGAACAGCATCACGACCGCGCTGCAAAGCAAGCTCACGCTCTACGGTAGACATCTCAGGATTTACACCTCCAGACCACTCAATCAAATCTCGTAAGGTGACATAAGAGCCTGCGCGTTTTGATAGCTTAACCTCTTCACCATTCTTCATGACCGTAACCATCTTATGCAGAACATAGTCAGGATAATTTGTTGGGATCGGCCATTGTCGTTTCTGTGCCACCCCTTGAATACCCGAGCGCACGCGTGCAATCGTGCCGTGATGGTCACTGCCTTGCACATTAATAACCTTTTCAAATCCTCGGTTCCACTTATTGATGTGATATGCCACATCAGGAACAAAATAAGTATATGAGCCATCGGATTTGCGCATCACCCGATCTTTGTCATCACCATCTAAGGTGGTCTTTAGCCAAAGGGCCCCATCGGCCTCATAAGTTTTATCAACAGTTTCTAGATCTGCGATGATCTGCGCAACGCTTCCATCGCTATACAAAGATGATTCCAGATAAAACTGATCAAAATGTACGCCAAATGTTTTTAAATCAACATCTTGCTCTTTACGTAAATACGCTACAGCAAACTGTCGTATCGCCTCTAAATTATTCTCATCGTGATGATCATTTTTATAAGACTGGGCAATTTCAGCAATATATTCACCGTTATACGCATCCTTTGGCCAATCGGTACTCTGAGGATTTAAACCTTTTAGCCGAGCCTGTACTGAAATCGCTAGATTATGAATCTGGACACCAGCATCGTTGTAATAAAACTCCCGATGAACATTGATCTCTTGGCTATCGAATAAATTACCTAAAGCATCTCCCAATGCAGCCTGACGTCCATGTCCAACATGCAGGGGTCCGGTTGGATTGGCCGAGACAAATTCAATCATGGCCCATGCCGGGGTAGATGCATCCTGTACACCACTGGGATCACGACGCCCAAAGCGATCGCGATTCTTCAAAATGATCTGAACTACAGAAGATTTTGCTTTTTGGCTCAAACGAAAATTAATAAACCCAGGACCAGCAATCTCTGCGCTAGAAATTAAATTTGCATAATCGGGGCTCGCTTCTAAACGCGCAACGATCAGCTGAGCCAAATCGCGTGGATTGGCTTTCCATGCCTTAGCAATTTGCAAGGCAATATTACAAGCCACATCCCCATGATCTACAGCTTTTGGCCGCTCAAGATGGGGGATTGGGAATTCTCCAGCGGCAAGACCTCGCTCTTGCGCAATGGCATTTAATGCATTGGCAATGAGGTGTACAAGCTGGTTTTTCTGGACTAACAACATAGAGGTGAGAGTTTATCAGTGATGGTAAGCTTAGGGCATGATTCATCAATTTCGATCCAAGAATTGTGCCCCGGTCATCATGCTCGGCGACCTTACTGAGCGAATTTTTGCAGCCATGAATCGTCCCTTTGAGTCAAAAGGAATCCTACTGCCTGAGCAACTTCCTGAATACATTTCTCGATTAGACAATGCCATTGAGTCAGAACGAATAGCTAATCTCAAAAACTCGAGTCAATCCAATGACGCTAATGCTCTCCGAAAAGATCCTTTAGGCCGACGCGCTTTTCCTTTTATGGAACTTTTAAAACAGGCCCACCAAAATAATGAGTCTGTCGTTTGGGGTATCGATTAGTTAGTCGAGTGAGCTAGCCAGTGCGCGACGGACCTCTTCAACAGACTGGCCGCTTCGTTTAGCAAAATCCAACACTTGGTCTTCACCAATCTTTCCCACATTGAAATACATTGCATTAGGATTGGCGATATAAAAACCACTAACACTGGAAGCAGGATTCATAGCCAATGATTCTGTCAAGCTCATGCCAATCTCGTCTGCCTTCAGTGCAGTGAACATGGCTTGCTTAACCTGATGATCTGGACAAGCTGGGTAGCCAGGCGCGGGTCGAATACCTTGATACCGCTCATCAATCAGGTCATCCGTTGTTAACTGCTCAGTCGCGGCATACCCCCAAAGATCGGTCCGAATCCGCCAATGCATTAGCTCGGCAAAAGCTTCGGCCAAACGATCAGCAAGGGCCTTAAGCATGATTGCGCTGTAATCATCGTGTTTGGCCAAAAACTGGGCTACCTTTTCTTCAACTCCATGACCGGTCGTAACAGCAAAACAGCCAACATAATCCTCAATATCACTATCTTTATTTGCAACATAGTCAGCTAAACACCGATTTGGTCTTTTGATTCCATCAACGACCGGGCGTTCAGACTGCTGTCGTAAATTGTGCCAAACCAAAAAAGGCTTAGTACGACTTTCATCGGGGTATAACAAAATATCATCGCCCTGACTATTTGCGGGAAAAAGTCCAATAATGGCATCTGCTTGCAACCACTGGCCCTTAATTAGTTTTTCCAACATTGCCTGAGCGTCGGCGAATACTTTACGCGACTCTTCCCCAACGACTTCATCATCCAAAATTGCTGGAAACTTACCTGCTAAGTCCCACGTTTGAAAGAAAGGGGTCCAATCAATAAACTTTGCAATCTCCGCTAAGGAAAAGTTTTTAAATACACGTCTGCCGATAAATTTTGGCTTGGTTGGCTTATAAGTATCCCAATCCAACTGCTCCCGATTCATTCTTGCAGCCTGCAAACTTACCATGGGTGTATTTTTACGATTGGCATGCTGTTGCCGAATTCGCTCATAGTCTGAAAGAAGCTCATCAATGAATTTCTTTGCGCCCTCATCTGATAATAAATTGGAAGCAACGGATACAGAACGAGAAGCATCGGGTACATAAACAACTGGACCCTCGTAATGCGGCGCTATCTTTACTGCAGTATGAACGCGCGAGGTAGTAGCACCTCCAATGAGAAGTGGTACTTTCTTTTGACGGAAATAATCATCCCGTTGCATTTCTTGAGCAACATAGGTCATTTCTTCTAGCGATGGTGTGATCAAGCCTGAAAGGCCAACAATGTCGGCTTTTTCTTCTTTGGCTTTTTTGAGAATCTGATCACAGGGTACCATCACACCCATATTGACTACTTCAAAGTTATTGCATTGCAAGACGACAGTCACAATATTTTTACCGATATCGTGCACGTCACCTTTCACAGTGGCAATCACAATCTTACCCTTTGCCTTACTCTCCCCACCAGCAGCCACCAACTGCCTCTTCTCTTCCTCAATATAAGGAATTAAATGCGCAACAGCCTGCTTCATCACCCGCGCACTTTTTACCACCTGAGGCAAGAACATTTTTCCTGCGCCAAAGAGATCACCAACCACATTCATGCCATCCATCAGTGGTCCTTCAATGACCTCAATCGGTCTGCCGCCTGCACCCATAATTTCTGCTCGCAGCTCTTCTGTATCGTCCACAATAAAATTGGTTAGGCCATGCACTAAAGCGTGGGTCAAGCGCTCTCGTACAGGCGCCTCTCGCCAGGCTAAATTCTCTTCTTGTTTGATACCACCGCCTTTGTATTGGTCGGCAATCGCTAACAAGCGCTCGGTTGGCGTTTGACTCTCTTTTTCTTTGAAGCGATTCAGCACAACATCTTCAACACGCTCCCGAAGCTCTGGGTCGAGATCAGCATAAACACCTAATTGCCCAGCATTCACAATACCCATATCCATTCCCGCCGCAATAGCGTGATATAGAAATACTGTATGGATCGCCTCACGAACCCGATCATTTCCTCGAAAGGAAAAGCTCACATTAGAAACACCACCACTAATCTTTGCTCCAGGGAGATTCTCTTTAATCCAACGCGTTGCATCAATAAAGTCAACCGCATAGTTATCGTGCTCTTCAATACCAGTAGCAATCGCAAAAATATTAGGATCAAAAATAATATCTTCGGGAGGAAAATCTAACTCTTCAACTAAGATTTTGTAAGAACGTTGGCAGATCTCAATCTTGCGCTGATACGTGTCTGCCTGACCTTTTTCATCAAAAGCCATCACTACCGTGGCAGCACCGTAACGTTTAATGAGTTTTGCCTGATGCTTAAATTGCTCCTCGCCCTCCTTTAATGAGATCGAGTTAACAATGGGTTTGCCTTGAATGCACTTCAGTCCGGCTTCGATGACCGTCCATTTAGATGAATCAATCATGATGGGTACTCGGGCAATATCTGGTTCAGATGCTATCAAATTCAGGAAGCGAACCATCGCTGCCTCTGAATCTAACATTGCTTCATCCATATTGATGTCAATCATCTGGGCGCCATTTTCAACCTGCTGCCTAGCGACTGCCAAAGCCTCATCAAATTGATTGTTCAAAATCATTCGCGAGAAGGCTTTTGAACCAGTCACATTTGTCCGCTCACCAATATTGACAAAGCCAATTTGGGGCGAAATATTGCAGGGCTCAAGGCCCGATAGACGCATTGGGGTGATCGATGATTGACTCATGCGAACTCTTTCACACGATCACTGTGAAAAGGCCTGGGATTGCGCTTTGTCATTGCATTGGCAATTGCACGAATATGCTCTGGCGTCGTGCCACAACATCCCCCAACAATATTAACCAAGCCATCACGAGCAAACTCATCAACCAAACTTGAAGTTACCTCAGGGGTTTCATCGAAACCGGTATCACTCATCGGATTAGGCAGTCCTGCGTTTGGATAGCATGAAATAGCGGTATCGCAAACTCGCGCTAACTCGGCTATATATGGGCGCATTAATGCAGCGCCCAGAGCACAATTTAAGCCAAAAGTAAGTGGCTTAATGTGTCGAAGGCTGTTCCAAAAGGCTTCGACTGTTTGTCCTGAGAGAATTCTGCCAGAGGCGTCTGTTACCGTACCTGAAATCATCACAGGCAGTCGTTCGCCTGACTCTTCAAAAAACTCATCTAGCGCAAAGAGAGCAGCTTTTGCATTGAGCGTATCAAAAATAGTTTCTACTAAAAAGAGGTCTACGCCGCCCTCAAACAAGGCCTCTGCTTGCTCACGATAAGCATTGCGTAATGCATCAAAATGAATATTGCGCGCACCCGGATCATTAACATCCGGAGAGATACTAGCCGTTTTCGGTGTGGGTCCAATTGCTCCCGCTACAAAACGTGGTTTATCAGGGGTGCTAAATTGATCGCATGCTGCGCGGGCCAGCTTTGCTGCTGCAATATTCATCTCCCGAGCAAGCTCTGGCATTTTGTAGTCTTCTTGCGCAATCGATGTGGCACCAAAGGTATTGGTCTCAATAATGTCTGCACCAGCCTCTAAATAGGCATCATGAATCTGTCGAATGGCCTCGGGTTGGGTTAAGACTAAAAGCTCATTATTCCCTTTAAGATCAATAGGGTGATTTGCAAAACGTTTGCTATGTTTTAGCCCGCGATAATCCTCTTCGCTAAACTTTCTTTGCTGAATCATGGTGCCCATGGCGCCATCCAGAATTAAGATGCGCTGCCTTAATAAGGCCGGCAGGGCTGCTCCTCGTGTGTAGGACGTGCCTGATTTTGATGGGTTAAGGTGGGATTGCATTGCTGCAGAACTGGTATTAATCTTCATTGACCCATTATTTTATCGATAATGTGACTATTTAGCCTGCTAGGAGAGTATATGTTTGGCGCTATTCCGGACTTTAATCAAAGCCTTGAGATGTTCAAAACCATGTGGGGTCAGAATCCAGCGGGTACTACGGGCTCGCCATTTATGCCAGATATGGGGGCAGGCATGTCTGGTTTAAACAGTGCGATGCCTACTTTTGATATTGAAGAGCTCGATAAACGCATCAAAGACCTCAAGAGCGTTGAATCCTGGCTCTCCCTCAATCTCAATGTTTTGAAATCCACCATTCAGACCCTTGAAGTGCAGAGAGCGACCCTCTTGGCCATTAAGTCGTTTGGGGATGCAATGGCAAACCCGCCCAGCCCAAGCGCCAACCCTAGATCGTCTTCAACTAAAGCTAAACCGCGCAAAAGCGCCAAATCCCGTCCTCGCAAAGCAAGCGTTGCAGCTTCTTCTGATGCCACAAATGATTCAGGTGGGCAATAGCCTCACCCATTGCGAAACTAAGCTGATGGTTATCAAGCTTTCGGCGAAATAGCACTGGAATAATCTCAAAAGCATGTTTGGGGCTTTGGCAGGCCTCCAAGGTTTCCGCTAGTCGGGCACGATGGTGTTCGTGTAATTGCGCAATCCGAAGATGCAATCCCTGGAATGGCTTCCCGTGCGATGGTAAGACGAATGTATTTTCTGGGAGTACTTTCCACTGATCTAAGGAATCAAGATAAAGACCTAAAGGATCAGCATCGGGATCAGCGTCGTAGACGCTGACATTGGTTGAGATACGAGGCAATACCATATCACCAGAAATAAAAATGCGAAGATCTGCACAATACAGAGTGGCATGCTCTGGGGCGTGGCCATAGCCCATAGACACCTTCCAAACATGATCACCAATCTGTATCTCATCACCTTCCATGATGCGTCGATAGCGACGCGGGACCTGGGGTACCAAACGACTGTAATAGTCTGAGCGGCTTCGAATGCGCTCCAAGTCTTCCACTCCTGCGAGACCATGGCGAGAATAATGGTCTGCCGCACCACCGCTGCCAGCGCTCGAACCAATAGCAGTGCCACCCTCCTTACTGCTTAACCACTGTGCCATTAAAAAATCGCTCATTGAAATCCATAATGGCGCCTTCCAACGCTCACATAAAAAATAAGCCAAGCCAATGTGATCGGGGTGCATATGTGTGACCAAAATACGCAATATGGGCAGACCCTGCAATTGATTGGCAAAAATGGATTCCCAATGGGCCTTGGTCTCATCACTGGTAATTCCGCAATCAACCACCGTCCAGCCGTCTTGACCATCAATCCGATCCTTTAATAACCATAAATTAATATGATCCAGTGCAAAAGGTAGCGGCATCCGAATCCAATAAATCCCGGGAGCAAGCTCCATTGTGTGACCAGCCTCCACTAGAGTCTCCCCATACGGATAGGTAAGCTGATTTAGAGCGGGCTGATTAGATAATGGGCTGGCTAATGTCATTTTGAGTCGAGTTTAATTGCTAGATACACTGTTGCTATGAACAATCATTTTCCCAAACTATTATCCTCTCAGGTTGCCTTTGATATGGCCCAGACCCTATTAATGGGTTTCCAGCGACATTACAGTATTTTTAGGGAAGCCGGTCGATCAGCCAAAGAGGCTTTTGAGAAACAAAATTGGCATGGCATTCGACAACTATTACGTGATCGCATCACTTTTTATGACCAACGCGTTATTGAAACGGCTCAAACGCTCGAAGAGGAATTTGATGCGCATGCATTATCTGATGAAATCTGGCAACAAGTTAAATTACATTACATCGGCCAGTTATCGAATCTGCATCAACCGGAATTAGCAGAAACCTTTTTCAACTCAGTAACCACTCGTATCCTGGCGAGTAAATACTTCAACAATAAATTTATTTTTGTTCGCCCCACTATCTCAACAGAATATCTTGAAAATGATGAGGCTCCAAGCAAGCCATCTTATCGAGCCTATTACCCTGGGGATATTAATGGTCTGAAGCCAGTCTTAAAACAACTCATTCAAAGCTTTGAGTTACATAATCCCTTTCAAGACTTAGAGCGAGATCTTTCTCTAACTACTAAATTAATAAAAAACTCTTTAGCTGACACAGCAAGTTCGACTGATTTTCAGATACACGCACTCAGTACTCTATTTTTTAGAAATAAAACGGCGTACATCATGGGTCGCATTATTAATGGTGAAAAGATCTTTCCTCTAGTTATTGCATTAATGCATAACTCCAAAGGAGAGCTCATCGTTGATGGAATCTTGCTCTCTGAGGTCCATTTGCGTCTGATTTTTAGCTTTACACATAGCTACTTCCTGGTGGACATGGAGGTTCCTTCTGCCTATGTCACATTCATGCGGAGTCTCTTGCCTCATAAACCCCGCGCAGAGATATACAACATGGTGGGTTTACAAAAACATGGCAAAAATTTGTTCTACCGCGATTTTCAGCATCACTTAATGCACTCGAGCGATACCTTTCGGGTTGCCCCAGGAATACGCGGACTGGTAATGCTCGTTTTTGACTTACCGAGCTACCCCTATGTATTTAAATTAATTAAAGATTATTTTCCACCGCCAAAAGAAACTAGTCGTGAACAAATTATGGCCAAATACCAATTGGTTAAACAGCACGACCGGGTAGGGCGAATGGCAGATTCTTTAGAGTTTTCCAATGTCGCCTTCCCTCTAGAGCGCTTTACACCTGAACTAATGTCCGAGTTACAAGCACAATGCCCATCCCTGCTGGAATTTAGTACCGGCGCTGAAGGCAGTCGGGAACTCATTATTAAGCATCTCTATATTGAGCGCCGCATGACGCCACTCAATATTCGTCTGCAGGAGGGCTCGCCCAAAGAAATTGAAGATGGCGTAATTCAATATGGCGAAGCAATCAAAAACTTAATTGCGGCTAATATTTTTCCTGGGGATTTGCTGTATAAAAATTTTGGCGTGACTCGCTATGGTCGAGTTGCATTTTATGACTACGACGAAATTGAGTATCTCACCGACTGCGAGGTACGCCATGTGCCTGCACCACGCAACGAAGATGATGAAATGGCAAGTGAGCCTTGGTATCGGATTGGGCCTAAAGATATTTTTCCAGAGACCTATAAAACCTTTTTACTGGGCAATGATCGTATTAAAGAATTACTCCTCAAGCATCATCCAGATCTGTTTGATCCAGAAATGTGGCAATCTTATAAAACCCGTTTATTGGCTGGAGAGATTCCAGATTTCATTGAATATGAACAGTCTCTGCGTCTAAGAAATATTTTTCCCCAAGAATACAGATGATTAAAAATTCAGATGGTAGTGTAGCCTCACCATGTGTTAATTGGTGCGAAATGAATCCAAAGAATCAATTTTGCTTTGGTTGCTATCGCACCATCGATGAAATTGCCAATTGGGGCAAGCTGAGTGAAGCTGAAAAAATCATGGTCTGGAAAAATATTTCGCTGCGTAAGCTCCAAACGATCAATCCATCCTAACGATTTACATCAACAATAACTCGTCCACGCACCTTACCATCAATCAAATCAGCAGCAACTGCAATCGCCTGTTCTAAGGAAATTTCTTTAGCAATTTCAAGCAATTGATCTGGCTTGCAAAGGGTAGCCAGCTGATTCCATGCCTCAATCCGTTTTTGCTTTGGTTGTGTGACGCTATTAATTCCATAGAGAGTAATGCCACGTAAGATAAATGGTGCGACGGTTCCTGGAAAATCCATGCCTTGCGCGAGGCCACAAGCGGCAACCGCCCCATTTGCTTTAGTTGCTGCACACGCATTGGCTAATGTATGACTACCGACAGAATCAACAACGGCGGCCCAGCGCTCCTTTACTAATGGTTTTCCTGGCTGTGTCAAAGTTGCTCGATCAATGACTTCGCTAGCGCCCAAACTCTTGAGGTAATCAGCCTCCCCTAAGCGACCACTGCTGGCGACGACCGTATAACCCAATTGATGCAATAGACTTACTGCAAAACTGCCCACACCGCCCGCAGCACCCGTAACCAGTATTTCTCCATCGCCAGGAAGTACGCCATGCTTTTGTAACGCCATGATGCAGAGCATTGCCGTATATCCAGCAGTACCGATGGCTAAGGATTGCTTTGCGGTGAATGCCTTTGGCAAGGGAATTAACCATTCAGACTTAAGGCGCGCCTCTTGGGCTAGGCCACCCCAGTGGGACTCACCCACCCCCCAGCCATTTAATAAAACGAGATCGCCAGGCTTAAATTCAGGGCTAGCGCTCTTAATCACCTCTCCCGTGAGATCAATTCCTGGCACCATGGGGAAGCTACGCACAATCGGACTCTTTCCGGTAATTGCCAAGCCGTCTTTGTAATTCAGGGTTGAGTAATGTACCTTAACATGAACGTCGCCCTCAGGTAGAGCAGTCTCATCAACATTCGTCACTTGAGCTCGATAGCCCACATCATCTTTAGTAATTAAAATAGCTTTAAACATATTTTCTCTAAACAATAAATAATTGGTTTACTCAATAAAATTAACCAAAACGGTTTATCCTAGCGATACAGGATTCATTATGAGGCTTTTCATGAAACGTATTGTATTCAGTCTAATAGCTGCCCCCCTTATCCTTGGCGCTTGCGCCTCCACTGAACTAACGATGTCACTGGGAAATATGCGTCTCATTAATTCGAGCGCAGATCCTCAGAAAGTCATGGATTTTGCCAACCAAATCTG
>JAIXPN010000133.1 GCA_027486235.1 Burkholderiaceae bacterium | reverse complement strand
CTTTGCATTCTCAACAAAGCTTTGTACAGAATGAACCATACCAGAGCCCAATTGAATTTCTGTCAATTCACTTGGCAAAGTATTTACTGAAATAATTATTTCTAAAAAGGCACTCACTACATCATCAATGTAAATAAAATCACGTTGTTGCTGACCCAAAGTAAGTAATATTTTCTCATTTGCTTTTAGTTGAGCTAATATTTGGGGAACAAATTTCCAATTTTTATCTCCAGGCCCATACACATGTTCAAGCCTTATATTAAGAACTCTTACTTTATTATCGGCCTCTCTTAACAAGTCAATCCATTGTAAAAAATCATTTTTGGATTTGACATACCCTTCCATATGACGATAGCTAAAATTTGGCTTTGCAAAAAAAGAGTCTACGTTAAGAAATAACTTACAACCATACTTATTAGCAAGTTCAATTAACCTCAAAGGTAGCAGCACGTTTGTTGCTAAGACCTCAGAGTGCAAATTATTAATTCCGTAACATGTTGCAAGATGTATTACAAAATCAGGCCGACTAGAGGCAAAACAATTTTCAACATCTAACAAAGAAACCCATGTGAGTAAAGGGTTGACATACAAATTTTCGATTGAGTCGCGCCGATGTAAAGCCTTGATGTTATGGCCAGTTTTTAGAAGACTTTTTAATAAATGCGTACCAATGAAACCTGTGGCTCCGGTAACAAATATAGTGCGCGAACTTGTCATTCAAAAATACCAATATTAAAAATTAATACCTAAATAAGTTTCTATTTTTTTAACGACAAACTCCAACATTTCTTTAGTTAATGCAGGTTGAACACCAATCCAAAAAGTGTTGTTCATTACGTTATCAGTGTTAGTCAATTCACCACTTATGCGATATTCCACGTTAACCATGGAAGGCTGCCTCGTTAGATTGCCAGCAAACAACAATCTTGTCCCGATCTTATTTTGATCTAGATAAGTGGTTAGATCCAACCTAGAAACAGGGGAGCCTTCTTTCATGGTAATCGGAAATCCAAACCAAGAAGGATCTGAATCCTCAGCCGCTTCTGGCAAATGTAAAAACTCCTCACAAGTACTAAGACGCTCTTTTAAGAATTTGAAGTTGTCTTTTCGCGCCTGAATAAAAGCAGGTGCTTTATCTAATTGAGCCAAAGCACATGAGGCTTGCATATCGGTAATCTTTAGGTTGTAGCCAAGATGGCTATAGGTATATTTATGATCGTACCCCTCAGGTAAATTTCCCAATTTCCAGCAAAAACGTTTTCCACAAGTATTGTCTTTTCCTGGAGGGCAGTAACAATCTCGACCCCAATCTCTAAAACTCTCAGCAATTTGCTTTAATTCAAAATTATTAGTAAACACAGCGCCACCTTCTCCCATCGTAATATGGTGCGCAGGATAAAAGCTCAAAGTTGCAATATCGCCAAAAGTTCCCACCATCTGCCCCTTGTAGGTTGTACCAAGAGCATCGCAGCAATCCTCTACAAGCCATAAGCTGTATTTCTTACAAAGCGCGGTTACTACATCCAGATTAAATGGGTTGCCCAAAGAGTGGGCCAGCATGATAGCTTTAGTTTTTGGGCCAATTGCCGCCTCTATTTTTGAGGCATCAATATTGTGAGTGTGCTTATCCACATCAACAAATACAGGAATAGCGCCAAATTGAATAATTGGATTTACGGTTGTCGGGAAACCGGCAGCTACGCCAATCACTTCATCGCCTTGTTTGATAGCACGATCGCCCAACTTGGATGAAGTTAGTGTGGAAAAAGCAACTAAGTTAGCAGATGAGCCTGAATTCACGGTAATGGCATGTTGAACGCCAATAAATTACGCTAACTTCTTTTCAAACTGCTCATTAAAACGACCGGTGGTAAGCCAACCATCTAAGGAGGCGTCTACCATATTTTTTAGCTCTTCACTGCCAATTAACTTTCCAGAAGGGGGGATAACTGTTTGTCCTGGCTCAAATGCTTTTGGAGAAAACTCAATAGCAGCATATTGATCTACTAGTGCAGCAATTTGCTTACGTAATTTTTCTTGTTCTAATTTTTTAGTATCGATAGTTTGTGTATTCATGATTGTATATTTGTTATTTAGCATTCAAATAGTGATTAATCTGCGCAAGACTGACTTCTTGCATATTTTCTTTTGCTTGAAAGGCTTTTTGCCACTGAACAATTTTTTGTATAGCCGTCTCTAGACTCCACTTTGGAATCCAGCCCAATTGTGTGCGTGCTTTGGTACAATCTAACTTCAAAAGACTAGCTTCATGAGGCTGCTCTAATCCCTCTTTTTCCCAGCAGGCTCCATCGCCCCAATTAGAAATAACAAGCTCAACCACTTCTTGTACAGCGCGGTTATCTTCATCACATGGACCAAAGTTCCAACCAGAAGTAAAGGCTGAGCCTTGCTCGAAAAGCGCTTGGGCCAAAATCAGATAACCAGAAAGAGGTTCTAAAACATGCTGCCAAGGACGTGTTGCTATAGGATTGCGAATCAACAATGGCTTATTCGCCTCAAATGCTTTAATAGCATCGGGGATTAAGCGATCCTCAGACCAATCTCCACCGCCAATCACATTACCTGCTCTGGCGGATGCGATCTTGTTGCTTGAATTCGGGGCCGAGAAGTAAGACTGACGGTAAGCGGCTGTTACTAACTCAGCGCACCCCTTACTATTACTGTAGGGATCGTAGCCACCCATAGGCTCATTCTCGCGATAGCCCCAAACCCACTCTTTATTCTCGTAACACTTATCGGTGGTGACAACTACAGTAGCGCGCACGGATTCAATAGTCCGCGTTCCGTCAAGAACATGCACAGTACCCATGACATTCGTGGCATAGGTTTCTACTGGATTGACGTAGGAATAGCGGACCAAAGGTTGTGCCGCCATATGGATCACCACGTCGGGCTTTGCCATAGACATGGCTTTTTGCAGACCTGCCAAATCTCGAATATCAGCGATATGCGATTTCTCAATCATGGAATCAATCGCTAACACGTGAAATAAATTGGGGGTTGTGTTTGGAGCTAATGCATAACCCGTAACCTTTGCACCCATGGAGGCAAGCCAAAGCGATAGCCAACCACCTTTAAATCCAGTGTGGCCCGTTAGAAAGACTTTTTTGTCTTTCCAAAAAAGCGGGTCAACGTGCGCAGATTTCATTACCAGGATTTCCAAGGGGCGCTGCCTGAAGCCCAAAGCTCTTCAAGGTGATTTTTATCACGCAGCGTATCCATCGGCTGCCAAAAACCAGTGTGCTCAAAAGCCGCAATCTGATGGTCGCGAGCTAAGGATTCAAGGGGTCCTTGCTCCCAGACTGTTGAGTCATCCATTATCAGAGAAATGACATTCGGGGATAAAACAAAGAATCCCCCATTAATCATGCCGCCATCACCTTTTGGCTTTTCTTTAAAAGTAGTAACTTTATGATCAGCAATATCAAGCGCCCCAAATCGACCCGGTGGATATACAGCAGCCAAAGTAGCCTGTACTCCTAGCTTTTGATGAAACTCAATGGTGGCTCTTATATCAATATCGGAGACACCATCGCCATAGGTAAAGCAAAAAGCATCTTCATCCTTAACATATTTCGCAACCCGCTTTAAGCGGCCACCTGTCATGGTGTCCTCACCCGTATCCACCAAGGTTACTTTCCAGGGCTCGGCAAAACCTTGGTGCACTTCCATACTATTTTTTTGCATATCAAAAGTGACATCTG
>JAIXPN010000150.1 GCA_027486235.1 Burkholderiaceae bacterium | reverse complement strand
TTTTAAATATCCCAGAAGAAGAAATAAGTAAAATTCTAGAAACAAATTTGCTTACCCCTATTTTATTTACAAAGCTGGTTTTAAATAAATTTATTTTAAAAAAAACTAAATATATTTTTTTGACTTCAACAAGAGCTTTAAATGGTGATAAAGGTATTGCCTTATATTCAACAACAAAATCAGCATTAAAGTATTTTGCAAGATCACTTGCGCTTGAGTATGGCAAATTTAAACAATACTTTCACGTAGTTTCATTGGGAATTTTTAACTATGGTTTAGTAAAAAATGTAAATGCTAATACCCTAGAGGAAATAAAAAAAAATTCAGCCATTAAGGAATATGTTGATGTCGAACAATTGGTTAAAACAATAGAATTTATTATTCAAACTGATGCTTCTACTGGATCAGTTCTTCATGCTGATAATGGGTATTTCTGAAATAACAGAGTTATTTCAAGCAGCTTGAGGTTATTCCTAGAGGGTGTAGAGCTTGCAAACAAGTATAGCTACGTTTTGAGCTGGCACAGCTCAGCAAGTTTAAGAGTTTTATTGAGTGGATGCTATGCCTGAAAATTCTATTTTATAAAATTTTTATAGGAGTGGTTTTATTTTAATGGAAGAGAATAAATTTAGATTAATTGAAACGGCTGATATTAAAGACTTGCGTGGAAATTTAACTGTTGCTGAATTTGGACGGCAGATTCCATTTGACCCAAAACGTTATTTTGTTATATACCAAGTGCCTTTGGTAGATATCAGAGGGGAGCATGCACATAAAGTCTGTCATCAATTTTTAATATGCGTTCGTGGTTCAATAACGGCTGAGGCAGATAGTGGATATCGACGTGATAAATTTCGCCTAGACCGGCCAACTCTTGGTTTGTATATGCCTCCGATGACTTGGGGGGCTCAGCATTCCTATTCCCCAGATGCGGTGTTAATGGTATTTGCGTCTCATTATTACGATGCAGACGACTACATCCGCAATTATGATGAATTTCTAACATTAACAAAAGATATCGGCTCATGATCCCATTTTTAGATTTGAGGTCTCCATACGACGAGTTAAAAGGTGAAATTGACGAGGCTATATCCCGAGTGCTTAATTCTGGCTGGTATATTGGCGGGACTGAGCTCGAATCCTTTGAGGCTGAGTACGCAAATTATTGCGAGGCAAAATATGCGGTAGGAGTTGCAAATGGTTTAGATGCATTGCATTTAGCTCTTCTTGCGTTAGGTGTAGGCCCCGGGGATGAGGTAATTGTTCCGTCAAACACTTATATAGCAACATGGCTGGCCGTTAGTCAGTGTGGCGCAATGCCAGTCCCTGTTGAGCCTGATGAGCGAACATACAATATAGATCCAGCTCGAATTGAGGCGGCCATTACCCCTAAAACCAAGGTTATTTTGCCGGTCCATTTATATGGCCAGCCTGTAGATTTGGATCCTATCTTAGCTATTGCAAAAAAAAATGGGCTATACGTTTTAGAGGATGGGGCACAAGTACACGGTGCTAAATATAAGGGTCAGCGAATTGGTTCTCATAGTGATGCTGTAGCCTGGAGTTTTTATCCTGGAAAGAATTTAGGTGCCTTGGGCGATGGCGGCGCAGTCACGACAAATAACGATAAGCTAGCAAAAAAAATTGCCGTACTTAGGAATTATGGCTCGAGCCAAAAATATGTGAATGACGTACGGGGATTTAATAGTAGACTCGATTCTTTGCAGGCTGCAATACTGAGAGTTAAATTAAGGTATTTAGATCAATGGAATGATCGGCGAAAAAATATTGCCCATCGATATTTAAATGAAATTAATGATAGTGAGCTAATACTACCTTCAGTTCCCGAGTGGTCCGATCCAGTGTGGCACTTATTTGTTGTCCGTCATAAAGATAGAGATATTTTTCAAAATAAGTTATCTAAGTCAGGAGTAAGTACTTTAATACATTATCCAATACCTCCACATCTGCAAAAAGCATATTTGGATAAGAAATTTCAACAAGGCTCACTTCCTATCGCGGAATATATGGCTAAAACCATTATAAGTTTACCCATTGGGCCACATTTAGATCTTAAAGATGCGTCTAGGGTGGTAGAGGAGGTGAATAAGGTGAATGCCGAATAAAATTTCTCCAATTTTTTATAGTGGCATATTTTCATTAACTAAGATTATCGGCGGATTTATCTTAGTTAAGATGGTGGCTATTATCTCTGGCCCGCAAGGTATAGTTGCGTTTGGTCAGGTTCAAAGTTTCATTTCCGCACTTAATGGATTTGTGAGCGCACCCCTTGGGAGTGGACTAGTAAAACATACCGCTGAAAATTTCGATGGAGATAATATTTCATGCGCTCCATGGTGGCGTGCATCTCTTGCTTGGACAAGCTTACTATTTCTAATAATATCGATCCCTACATTATTTTATTCGCTTGAGTTATCAGAATATTTTTTTAAATCAAAAAATTATCAATTAATAATAATTGCTATATTATTTTCAATTCCATTAAGCGCATTTACAGTCTTAATACCATCCATTTTAAATGGGCAGCTCAAATATAAACGATATGCTGCAGTAGGAATAATTTCAAGTATATTAAGTACATTAATTTCTATTTTAATTTTATATTTCTATCAATCAAACTATGGCGTAATAATAGCTGCAATATCTTTATCTGCTACAAATGGAGCATTCATGATTTTTTTAATTAGAGATCAGGAATGGCTGAAATTAATGTATTGGTTGGGATATTTTAAAAAATCACATATTAAAGATATGGGAAAATATATATTAATGGCCGTTACAAGCTCAATATGCTCCCCGCTAACTTTAATGTTTATAAGAAATCAGCTTATCGAGAGCGAAGGTTGGGAATTAGCTGGCTACTGGCAAGCGGTTTATAGAATATCAGAAGTATATCTTAGTTTAATAACAATTACATTTTCAACATATTTTCTCCCAATTTTATCCAGAACAAAGGGGACAATACAATTATTTGAAGAATTAAAAAAAATGTTTAATATTATTTTACCATTAACAATATTAATGGGTATTTCAATATATATATTTAGATTATATATTATTGAAATTGCTTTTAGTAAAGATTTTATTGAGGCTGAAAATCTTTTTAAATTGCAGTTGATTGGAGATGTTATAAAAATTTGTGGCTGGATGTTGGCCTACACAATTATAGCAAAGGGCTTTTTCAGACTTTACATATTTAGTGAAATATTTTTTTCTATAGTTTTTATAGGTTTCAGTAAAATATTTATTGAGTTATATGGTATTAGTGGGGCCAATATAGCATATTTGATAAATTATATTTTATATTTCTTATTTTTACTAATATGCATAATAATTTTTAATAGAAAGCATGCCTTTGAAAATATTTAAAAAAGAATTTCGAGTGCTTCTTATTGGAGACTATTCTGGAGTTCATTATGAGATTGCAGAGGAACTTCGGAAGAGAAAGGTTAATGTTGATTTATTATCAAGTGGCGATGGGTATAAAAACTTTGAATCTAATTTAAAGATAAAAAAATTAATTATAATTCCATTAAAAATTCGATATTTTAGTGAAATTAGTAAAGGGATTTTAGATTATTCTGGACTGAAGGGTTTATTTACATTTTTTATAAATTTAAAACTTATAAATAATCTAAAGAATTATCAAGTTGTACAAATAATAAACCCTATTGCATTAGAAGATTTTGGCTCAATTGCAAACTACCTGCTACTAAAAAAAATAGTTAATAATAATGAAAAGCTTTTTCTATGTGCTGTAGGCGATGACCTTACTTATGTTAAGTATTGTTTAGATGGTAAATTCAAGTATTCTGGATTAAATAGCCTTAGATATGCCGAGCTTGGAGGAATGACATTTAATTATTTGCGAGTAACGGCACATTCTTTGCGTTATGTTTATGGCTTCTTTTATAGAAAGTTAAACGATTATGTTTTGGGGCGGGCTATAAAAATAATTCCTGGCGCTTCAGACTATTTTCTGGCGTACAGAGGAAATACGAAAATAACAGACATTGTTCCTTTTCCTGTAAACCCAGCCAACTTTCTTCATCCTGTCAAGACTTGCTATCCTGTAAAAATTTTCTTAGGAATTCAGGCTGGAAAAGAATATAGGAAGGGTCATCCATTTTTTTTAGAGGCACTTAAATTACTGATTAAAAATTACGGTGATGATAAAGTAAGTATTAAAATTGTAAGTAGCCTTCCGTACTCTGAATATTTACAAATGTTTAGGGATTGTGATATTTTTTTGGACCAATGTTTAGGGCATGGTATTGGCGTGAATGCTGCACTTGGGTTGTCTGCGGGCAAGGTTGTATTTAGTGGGTCAGCCCCATCATTTGGTGAATGCACTAAAATAATTACAATTGATGCGCCTCCAAGCGTTGATGTTATCTACAATCAACTCGCTAATTTAATGGATAATCTCAGCACCATAGACGATATAAAAAATCAGTCATATAAGTATGCTCTTAAATATAATGCTGCTAATAATGTTGTCGATAAATATCTTGATATTTGGGTTTCTTAGTTTATTATGATTCTTGCAACTTGGTTTTTAAGTCACCTGCTCTATTCAACCCATATTATTTTCAATATAAAATTCATTAAGTATATATCAATAGCATTAATATTTATTTGTTATATTTTTTTAGCAGTTAAACCGCCTACATTTGATTTGCCAGTTTATTTAGATTTCATAGGCAATCCTCAAAAAGAAATTTTTGAATTTGGTTTTTATTATTTAGTAACTGTTTTAAATTTTAATAATTTTAATAATTTTAATAATTTTAATAATTTTAATATTACCCTATTTTATATTCAGTTTTTAATACTTATTTTAACAGTGCTCTGCGTAAAATTAGTAACAGCTGAAAAGGTAAATATTGATTTAATTTCAATAGTACTTTTATCTATTTATGCATTTCTTAGTACTCAGAATTCCCTAAGGCAGGGATTAATGCTTCCATTGGCAATTATTTCTGGATATTTATTTTTATATAATAATAAATTTTATGGGTTTATAGTGGGGTTAATTGGATTGTCATTTCATAAATCGTTCCCATTTTTTTTTATTATGTTTTGTATTCCTGTTTTTATTTCAATTAATTCAAATTTATCTAAATTTAAATATTTATATTATATTTTCCCATTTTTTTTTGGGTGTTTAATTTCAATATTTTTGGTTTATGGTTTTATAGATTTTCTGCCTGAAATATATACGAACAATAATATTTACCAAGAGGAAAGAACCCCTTTCTTAATTAAATACTTTTTTATTTTATTTTTTTTTATCTCTACACATTTTTTGTTCACTAAAGAAAAAATTAATTCACTAAGATTAATTCTTAATTTAAGATTTTTTAACTATATTTTTTTATTAACGCTAATATTATTTCCTGAATTTTTTTCTAGGTATATGATTTTTTGTTATTTGATTGATATTTTTCTGATTTCACAATATAAAAATAAAAATAAATTTTTTAGATTATCCTGCGCAACTACATTAATTATTTGGTGTTTATCTCCTCAATTTTATAATATATTGAATGGATTTTATTCTTAAATACATTTTATTGATAGAATTTATGTAATTATTTTTTTCAACAATTTATTGTTGTCATTTATCCAATAACTATCTTTTATAGTATTTATACTGATTTTATTTAGCTTAATTTTATTTATATGCCTGAGAATCGTTTTACCGTATTGATTTCTACTTATATTAATGATGATCCATTTTTATTTGACATGGCATTACAAAGTGTATTGAACAATTCTTTTTCACCTTCAAGAATCGTTGTCGTAGCTGATGGCCCCTTAACAAAATCATTAAATAATGTTCTAGATAAGTATTTAGCTGAAACAAATTTTTTTGTATTTAGACTAGGGGCAAACAAAGGACTTGCATTGGCGCTCAATGAGGGGTTAAAGCAGGTAGATACTGAATTTACTATAAGGGCTGATGCTGATGATATCAACTTCCCGACTCGTTTCGCTACTCTAATCAAGCTTCTTGAATCTGGGTACGACGTCGTTGGCTCTTCAATTTTAGAGGTGGATAGATCTGGGGTTGAGCTAGCTATTAGAAATCCCCCTCTAGATCAAGATGAAATTAAAAGATTTGCCAAGAAAAGAAATCCTTTTAATCATATGTCCGTAGCATTTAGAACTAAAGTCGTAACTGATGTCGGTGGTTATCCAAATATCCACCTAAAAGAGGACTACGCGCTGTGGGCCACCTTAATATCTCGGGGAGTGCGCATGTGTAATTCTAATGAAATATTGGTGCGCGCCACAACTGGACGAGATTTTTATAAGCGAAGAGGGGGTTTACGTTATGCCTTTGCAGAGATTGCAATGCAAAAGCATCTTGTTTCTTGTGGATTGAAAAATCCATTTTCCGCCCTATTTGATGGAATTTTGAGATCAATTGTTTTTCTTGCTCCTGGTAGGGTTCGTGAATTTGTGTACGTAAACTTCCTAAGGCAGGGGATTAAATGATGGATGAAATATGTGTTGTTGGTGGCAGTGGATTCATTGGTACCCGCTTAGTTAATAGATTACTTCAGACTAAAAATTTCAGAGTGAAGATTATTGACAAGGCTTCAAGCGTTAGATTTCCTGAATTATTTTCTTTGGGCGATATTCGCTCTCCTAGCGATCTGGGAAAAATAATTTCCAAAAATTCAATCATAGTTAATTTAGCCGCAGAGCATAGGGATGATGTTCGCCCTTTGACTCTTTATGATGATGTGAACGTTGGTGGCGCTCGGAATTTGTGTTTGATTGCAAGGGAAAAGGGGATTAATAGGATAATTTTTACTAGCAGCGTTGCTATTTATGGATTTGCACCTATCGGCACTGATGAGTTTGGCAATCCTGCGCCCTTTAATGACTACGGCCGTACTAAATTTGAGGCAGAACAAATTTATAAGGAGTGGCAAGCAGAAGCTCCGAAAGAGCGAGCTTTAGTCATCATTCGCCCAACTGTTGTGTTTGGTGAGCAAAACCGGGGTAATGTTTATAACTTATTGCGTCAAATTGCTTCTGGTAAATTCGTAATGATTGGTTCCGGGGAAAATCGGAAATCAATGGCTTACGTTGAGAACGTCGCCGCCTTTATTGAATTTGGAATTGGACTCCCTGCAGGTATTCATATTTATAACTACATTGATAAGCCAGATTTCACTATGAATACTTTGGTTGGCAATGTAAATAAAATTCTAGGAAGATCTGAAAAAATTAATTTAAGATTGCCATTCACTTTGGGCTACCTGATAGCCAAGCTCTTTGATTTAATCTCTCTAGTTACTGGTAGGCGCTTTTCAATCAGCTCAATTCGCGTCAAAAAATTCTGCGCAAATTCTGTTTATAACACCGCAATAGATCATACTGACTTTATAGCCCCAGTTCTAATCTCACAAGCCATTGAGAAAACTGTGCGCCATGAGTTCATTGAAAAGCACGCAAATGAACCACTCTTTTTTTCGGAATAAATTATGAAAATTTTAGTTATTGGCGGCGCTGGTTATATTGGCTCTCATATGATTAAGATGCTTCATAAATTTAATTGTAATGTAACTACGCTCGATAATTTATCAAGTGGATATCGAGATTCGGTTCTATTTGGAGAATTCATTCATGGCGATATTGCTAATATCAATTTACTGGATTCTCTTTTATCGCAGGGATTTGATGCGGTGATGCATTTCGCTTCATTTATCCAAGTCGGCGAGTCTGTAGAAAATCCTGGAAAATATTACTTAAACAATTTCTCAAATACTTTAAATGTATTAAATGCCATGAAGAGACATGGTGTTATGAAATTTATCTTTTCTTCAACTGCCGCTACTTTTGGAGAGCCACAATATATTCCGATTGATGAAATACATCCTCAACAGCCCATAAACCCATATGGTAGAAGTAAGTTAATGGTTGAGCAGGCTCTTGCTGACTATGATAGAGCTTATGGAATTAAATCTGTTTCTCTGCGTTACTTTAATGCAGCCGGCGCTGACCCCGAGGGTTTGTTAGGTGAGCGTCATGATCCAGAAACGCACTTAATCCCCTTAGTTTTGCAGGTAGCCTCTGGGCATAGATCTCACATTACTGTCTATGGCGATGATTACAATACTCCCGATGGAACCTGTATTAGGGACTATATCCATATTCAGGACTTATGTTCTGCCCATTGGTTGGCATTAAAGTCCTTGTTCTCTGGGGGAGAAAGTCGTGCTTATAACCTTGGAAATGGGAGTGGATTTTCTGTGCGACAAGTAATTGATTGCGCAATGCAAGTTACCGAAAAATCTATCGTCGTTTTGAAAGGTTTACGACGCAATGGAGATCCGGAACGCTTAATCGCAGATTCAGCCTTGGCTAAAGCGGAGCTAGGTTGGATGCCTGAGTATGCGGATTTAAATGCAATCATTGCCCATGCTTGGCACTGGGAACAAAAGTCCAATCAATCGAGATAATTTTAAGTACACTTCTACTGGGCTAGATTAATATGGCGTGAAATCAAATACCAGTAATCACTACTAAATAACCATAATCGCTCCGCTTTGCTTGACTCATTACTTGCTAAAGCGGATGCATCCACCTCGGAGTTTTGAACCGCACTATCTTGGTGTAGAGCCAGACGTAGGAAGCCGTAAAGACTAGCGTAATTGTAATCAAGATTAGAGTGGATTGCCACCACAGAATTGCTGGAACTACCGCAAAACTACTTAAGAGCCATAAATAAGGTGCTGTTCTTGCATTGGCATTTAGTAAGTCAAAATTATTCTTGACTGCGGCTGGATTCAGAATGCGTCTGTAAATCAGCGTATGAAAATGAATGCCGTCGGGAAGCCCGGGGCTCTTACCTTGGTGAATTTTGCGCCGATATATGGTGAATAGGGTCTCTATAATAGGATATGCGTTAATGAGCAGGGCAAACCAAGGTGAAATAGTCGGATGCCGTGCAATGAGCAAAACGCTCAGAGTCGCAATCCAAAAGCCAATGAGGTAGGCGCCGCCATCCCCTAAAAAGATTAAGCCTCTTGGGTAGTTCCAGATAAAGAAACCTAAAATGGCACCCACCATAATCAAGCTTAAGGACAGCATAGTTGAATCTTGAAGCAGAAAACTCACATAAGCTAAGCCTAGGAGGGTTATGATGCCCACCATGCTCGATAGGCCATTAAAACCATCGATGATGTTGTAAGCATTCGCCAAACCTGTAATGGCAAATATAGTAAAGACAATCGCCATGAAGGGGATGTTGAGTAAATAATCGATGCCCCATATATCCAGTCTGATAATGGAGGCGTTTAAAAGATGCACGGCTAAGCCAGCCGCAAAGGCGGTAAAAAGAAGGCGAGTTTTGACACCAATTTTCTTGGTTAAATCTTCGGTGAGGCCAATTGCAAAAGTTGGAATAGCACACAACAATAAGGTTACCTTGAGCGATGCGGCCCCATTAGCTTGTAGGCTTGCCAAAATTGCCGCAAGGATGCCAATCGCAATGCTGATGCCGCCAATACGGGGAACGGATCCTATATGAAACTTTTGCGGACCTAAATGATCGTGGTCACCTGAAAACTTACCATGCAAATGTTTAAAACGAATTATCAGCAGGGTCGTGATAAATGAAGCAAAGAATGCGGAAAGTAAACTAATCATAAATGTGATTATAAATTCTAAATAGGCTTCTACAAGATGAAAATGAAGAAAAAAATAGCCATCTCAACCCTTTCCTACGCTGATTTCCACCTTTTCTGACTGTTAATTACCCTGCAGTTCGCTAAGCTCGGGTTTTACTTGCCAGGAGATAGTCATGCTTTCGATTGAATATGTTCGCAAGCGGGTACGCCTCTTTCGGATTGAGCTGAGCTTAGTTGTGCTTGCCTGCCTAGGAGTTATGCTGATGGTCTGGCAATTACTAATGGTGCTGCGCATCCTCAAATAAGGGGGCACATTTAAAACGAGTAGGTTAGCTTGAGGCCAAACTCATTCGTCGTATTGGCGGGCTCTTTAGTGGTGTAGGTGAAGGGACCTCCTGCGTCAAAACCCCTATTCACATTGGTTTGAGAATCTGCGATATTCCAATACTTATAGTAGGCCCCAAAACCCCATTGATCTTGCTTGTAGAGAATGGTTAGGTTCATCCCGTACCCAGAGTTCTGAGCATTATTTTGATTGGCTAAATAAGGATTGGCTGCTGCAAGCCCACTGTATTGATTACCAGAGATCAGATAGTTGTATTCCAAGGTGGTCTCTAACTTGGCTTTGTTGTCATTGACCGCAAAGCGATGAATCACGCCAATGGGGATGTAGTTGTAGGTACTGCGGCGATCGTAGCCTCTAGCTCCAGTAGATGTTGTAGCACCCCCTAAAGCCTGATCTAAATAACGATAGCCAAAGCCAATGTACGGGGAGAGAACAAAACCATCAAAGGCAAAATCACGACCCAATGCTGCTTTAAGGTTGACGTGGGATATTCCGCTGGCAGTACCGGAGCCGCTGTATTTCACTGGACTATTGCTGTAATCAATTTGCCCCAATACAAACCAATCATTCTGAAAAGTATAGGTGCCGAGGTATTCCACGCCCACATTAATGGCTGCCATTAGCCCAAGCACTGGCTACACACTACCATCTGCGGGAGGCCCAGTTTTGCTGAATTCGCGACAGCCACTGTATGGCCCAAACAATCCAGTGCCTGCCTATTTGCCTTTAATGCGCCTCACCTCGGTCAATCCCGATATGGCAGGTAATCTTTGGGCAGCGAATAACTGGAAACCCAGAGGTTTACAAGACCTGGTATCCAACCCCGGTGGTGATGGTATGGTGATCTTTGTTGGTTTGGGCGCGCCTACCAAGGCACCGAGTTTAGGTCCCGCGAGGCCATTGTAAGGATGAAGCCAGGTCGGCGAAACGAAAATTAAGTCAGACTTACTTTAATAGCGCATTGACCGCCAATAAATCCTGATCCGTGAGTGCCGCTGCTTGGGCTTTGAGCTTCAAGGCATTGAGAATGGTGTCGTACCTTGCTTTGTAAAGAGTTGCTCTCGTTGTAAAGAGGGCATCGAGTGCAATTAAGACATCCAAATTAATTAAGGTGCCCACATCAAAACCCAGCTGACTCGATGCCAAGGCAGAGGCCGATGATTTTTCTGCAGCCTCAAATGCCCTTACTGTCGCTAGGCCACCATAAAATCCGGTAAAGGCTTGACGGGTTGCTTGAGCAGCCGTTCTGCGTAGATTGTCGTAATCCGATTTGGCCTTATCCAAGAGTGCAGCTCGTTGCCGAATCACCGAGTTATTAAAGCCGCCCGAGAAAATCGGCAAACTCATCTGCAGGGCAATCGTATTGTTATAAATATTTTGTGTGGTGGACGGATTAAAGTTGGTGGGCGAGCCATTGGCTTGGTTCATGCCTGTGGTTCCGACAAAGTTCACCGTGGGGTAGTTGGCTGCTAAAGAACCCCGATAGGCACTTTGGGCAATATCGATATTGAGCTGACTGGCGAGAACCCCATAGTTGGCTGCTTCGGCTTGCTTAACCCAGTCATCCAATGCCTGTCCTGGTGGCAACTTGGGGTTGACGCTCTCTGCAATCGGTATACCCTTGG
>JAIXPN010000031.1 GCA_027486235.1 Burkholderiaceae bacterium | reverse complement strand
TGCCACCCGCGCCCCTCTAGTTACAAAGTAATATCGTAATATGTGATTTATTGAAATCAACGGGAGTAATTTAATGAATATATTATTGAAATCAGTAATAGCAGGCGGTTTTTTAATTGCCTCCTCCGTATTTGCGGCCGGTCAACCCATAACGTCTGCTGAGCTTGCGGATATTGAAAAGCAAGGGAAGTCTGCAGTTATTTCTACCCATGCAGAGTGGTGCTCAACCTGCAAAGCCCAAGATAAGGTACTGGCTGGGTTTATGAAAGACCCTGAGTATAAAAATGTGATTTTTTTTTTTTTTTTTTTTGATAACCAAAAGGACTTACTCAAGACCCTTAAAGTACGCACCCAAAGCACCATCATCGTATACAAAAATGGAAAAGAAGTGGCGCGGGCCACTGGCGATACCAAGGAAGCTGCATTATCTAAATTAACGCGGCAAGCCATTTAATGGATTTTGGACTCGGATCATTTGCTTTTGCTTTTTTAGCGGGGATCCTATCCATCCTCTCCCCTTGCGTATTGCCTTTAATTCCCATCATTATTGGCGCTGCTGCTAATCAACACCGGCTTGGTCCATTTGCTCTTGCGGGCGGACTGACCATTTCTTTTGCAATCATCGGAACAGCCCTTGCTAGCCTCGGGTCCAGTATTGGTTTGGCTCAGGATGGATTTCGTCTCGTTGCTGCAATCATTATGGGCCTCATTGGTATCGTTCTAATCTCTAGCCAATTACAAGAGCGTTTTGCAGTTGCCATGTCTGGTATTAGTGGCGCTGGTAATTCCTTATTGGCTAAGGTCACCATCGATGGTTTGTTTGGCCAATTTTTGATTGGCGTTTTATTGGGTTTGGTCTGGACACCATGCGTTGGCCCTACATTGGGGGCAGCAATCACACTGGCAAGTCAGGGCAAGGATTTAGGCAAAATTGTATTAGTCATGGCAATTTTTGGATTGGGTGCTGGATTGCCATTAGCGCTCTTGGGGGTTCTGTCTCGCAGCGCCATGCTCAAAGTAAGAGGAAACTTGGGCACCGCCGGTAAGTTAGGTAAGCAACTTTTGGGCGGATTTTTAATCCTCATTAGTTTGCTTGTTCTTACTGGTCAAGATAAGCCACTGGAAGCATTCCTACTAAAGCATTCGCCAGAATGGCTGACTGAATTAACAACCGCTTTTTAGTGCCCTGCTGATTGCTTCATTTCCATCGATGAAGTTATCTGCAAAGCTCCTATCCCTGTGCTTGCTTGTAGTCGGGTCTACTTGGTACGGCAGATTGGATGCAAGCAATATCGATAGCGCGATTACTGTCGAAGTTTCCCAAGCCAACGGTGGCTTTGAAGTGCGCGCGCATTATTTTGCACCACTCAGCCAATGCCAGGCATATGCCTTATTGACTGACTTTTCCCAGCAAGAGCCTTCCGAGGGGGTCAAATCCAGCAAAGCCATACGCCTGTCTGAAAATACTGTTCGGGTAGAGCAGCGCATAGAGGACAGAATTGGCTTCTTTTCTACTCAATTCGACTCGGTAATCGATTACACAAAGTACCCCATGACGGGTATGGATTTAAGGCAGGTTAAAGGCTACTTTAAAGAGTATCGTGGATCTTGGCGCTTAACGCCCAATACGGTGGGCACTATTTTTAGCTATGACGCATTTATATTGCCAGATTCAGCAATCCCAATGTTTGTCATTGAATATTTTATGAATGCGCGCATTCAAAAGCGGTTTGAAAAAATGGTGCAGAAGGCGAAGAGTAAATCGGACTATGTGCCCGAGCAATGCAGATGAAGAAAATTCTCATATTGTTCGCAAAAGATTGGGACCAGATTGCACTGCAGGCACAGCAATACGCCGATCAATATCAATTTTTTTTCGAAGGCTTTGACTTATTTCGTTTCCCAGAGAATGCTAGATTATTGAGTTTTAACGCGCTTCGATATATTACCAAGCTGGAACGCAAATACCGCTCAATCGGCTTGGATGGGATTGTTAGTAATCACGAGCAGTTTGGCGCCTTAATTGCTGCCGTGTTAGCTCAGCGCTTAGGCCTACCTGGCAATGATCCACTGGCAATTATTGCCTGCCAGCATAAATATTATGGCCGGCTTGTACAGCAACAGATAGCTCCCAATGCAGTACCGCGCTTCAGTTATATCCCTTTTCCATTTGACCCACGGGTACCCGTTCAGCTTGATTACCCCTTTTTTATTAAACCGATTAAGGCCACATACTCGGTATTGGCAAGGCAGATCAAGAATGCAGAGGAGCTCAAGCAACATCTTCGCTTTAACTTTTTTGAAGAATTGTTGATTCGAGGACTGGTAAAACCATTTGCCGACATCATGCCGCTGTTCACGTCAATGAGCATGGATCCCAACGGACTACTAGCAGAGGAGGTCATGCATGGGGAACAACTCAATATTGATGGGTATTGCATTCGTGGTGAAGTGCATTTTTTAGGTGTAATTGATGAGGTTATGTACCCGGATACACAGGCATTTATGCGCTTTGAATATCCCTCTCGGCTGCCAAATACGATT
>JAIXPN010000068.1 GCA_027486235.1 Burkholderiaceae bacterium | reverse complement strand
GCTTCGCCGAACGAGCCGTATTACGGCGCGTTTTCTGAATCAACAAACAGGCAGCGCTCAATGGTTAGGGAACGGAATGTACTCAATGCTAACCAGTCGATCATGCTGGTTGAAGAAGCGCAGCTACTGGTTTTCCCAAGCCATCTTCATCATGGCACAGTAAAAATGGGAGATATGGGCAACGATCAACGTGTCGCATTAGCAGGTGATGTGATTCTGGTTTTTAATGAACCAGATCCGAACTATGCCACCGGCGTCTTTGATCCGAGCACCTGGCGATCCTTTGGAAATTTATAAATTTATCGTTCAACGATCAATCTCACAGTAATCCCTCTTTGATGCCTGCCAAGAAATTTCTTGGTAGGCATTATTTTTTGGAGAAATGAATGGCAACAGAATATGACAACCATGACTTTTTGAATCTTCGGCCTGAAGATCTCGATGAACTACTGATTCGTGCAGCTGAAAAGGGTGCTGAGCGTGCGTTGGCAGCACTTGGGCTGGAGAACGGCCATGCGGCGAAAGATATTCGGGATCTGCGAGGACTCATCGAAGCTTGGCGGCAAGCAAGACAAACCGCCTGGCAGACTTTAATTAAGTTACTGACCACCGGCATTCTGGTTGCTCTGATTGTGGGAGCAAGTATTAAGCTGAAGCTCTACGGGGGTGTCCAATGATCGAGACTCTGCTTGGTGGTCTCTTGGGCGGAGCTTTCCGTTTGGCTCCTGAGATATTGAAGTGGATCGACCGAAAAGGCGAGCGTGGCCACGAATTGGCAATGCAGGATAAGGCGCTGGAATTTGAGAAGCTGCGCGGAGCCCAGCGTATGGCCGAGATTGGTGCTGCATCCGATGCGGCATGGAATACCGGCGCCATAGAGGCCCTTAAAGAAGCTGTGGCTGCTCAAGGGAGGCCCTCGGGCGTTAAGTGGGTTGATGCACTCTCAACCAGCGTCCGTCCCGTGATCACTTACTGGTTCATGGCACTCTACTGCACTGCTAAAGCAGCGGCATTCGCAGCCGCAGTCACTACCGGCGCGACGTGGGGTGTGGCTATTCTCCATGCGTGGACGGATGCTGATCAGGCGCTGTGGGCCGGGGTGCTGAATTTCTGGTTCCTTGGGCGCGTGTTTGATCGGATGCGGTCGTGATGGTGCCGCAGTCTGCAATCGAACTGGCCAAGCGCTTCGAGGGCTTTGAAAAGCGTGTGAAGCGCGGAACGAAGATTGCCGCCGTCCCCTACGTGTGTCCGGCAGGATTCTGGACGATTGGTTACGGCCACCTTTGTGCGCAGGATCACCCGCCAATCACGCAGGACGAGGCTGAAGCCTATCTGGCACAAGACCTCGCGAAAGCGTTGAGCGCTACGTTGCGGTACTGCCCGGTGCTGGCTACCGAGCAGGAGGAGCGACTGGCAGCTATCGTAGACTTCACGTTCAACCTTGGTGCAGGTCGGCTGCAGACATCGACGTTGCGGCGACGGATCAACCAGAAGGACTGGTCAAACGCAGCACTTGAGCTTCGCCGGTGGATCTATGGGCGCGGGAAAGTGCTGCCTGGGCTCGTCTTTCGCAGACGCGCTGAAGTTGCCTATTTATTACAATCTAACGACACCAAATAATAGCTGCTGCCCCCCATACAATAATCAGCAATAGTGTTCTGCTGTGCAAGTGAATCACCCCTCGATACAATTGGAACATTAAGCATAAGAAGACCAGCTCTGGGGAGAGATAAAAATGGCATCACACATGGGTGTGCAAACATTCGCTACTGAACGAAACTCAAATGTTGAGTTTTTTGTTCATTACATATTAGAAGAATTTGGTAATTCACTACAAAAAAATGGCGACTTAACTTCATTTGAGCTTGGCGCTCAGCGCCAGTATTTATCAGAAATCGCTAGTGATGTATGGGATCACTGTCTAGTTGGCACTCAACGAAATGGCAGAAAACTAGAATTGTGGTGTCAAACCACCTGCTACAAAGGGAATGGCACCGGAACCCCAGAACCAAACAAGACGTATGAGGTAAGAGAAACCCTTGTTGAGGGAATATCAATCCGAAAGCATTTTTCTGAAAATCCTGAAATTGACTACCGATCCATCCACTTTACGGTAGGTGATAGGCGTTACACCTATCAATGGTTTTTGGATCTTAAGTCTGCTGCTTACGATAAGTCCGTTTACATTGGTGATCCTGGGTACGATATTTTTTCAGAAATCGCGAGAACCCTTGGCTCAGCGTTCACAGAAAATGACAAATCAAAATCTCTTTCTGACTGTGTCAAGAGAAATTCAGTCTTGGGTGCTTATATACAAAATGCCATCAAAGACCTAAAAGCTTGGTGGAGTGACGGGAAGCACAAAAAATCAAGCCTTGCTGACCTCCAATGGGCACTGGTTGCAACAGAATTCAATGCTAACGATGGAAAGTGGCCCGACCTCGCTAGGGTAAAAGGGTACAACATTAAGGGGCGAGTAAACGCTTCAATATTTGAGGAAAACTCAGATGAGACGGACCCTCTGATTGCAAAAACCGCTATAAAGCTCCTCAAGAAAAATCCATTTCTTCAGAGCGCAATCGATATAACGTCTAACTGGGGTGAGTTTTGTGATGATATAAAGAATGCAGCATCAAGTGTGACTGACACAAGGTCTTTTCTTGAAACTCTATGGTCGACACCACTTCCAAAAAGACTCGTCATTCGTCGATTATTGCTTCGCATTCATACAAATGAGTCTATTGCTTATGTGCAAGATCGCGACGTAGTCGGTGTCACCGAACACAATATCTACAGTGGTGACCATAGTGCAGGTCAAGCCTGTTCGATTTGTGGGCAGATTTTAAGCAAGCTCCAAGCTGCCGGTATTTTAAGCATTGACGCCGTTGTAGAGAAAATTGTCGTTAACGGCAAACGCCTTATAAACCAAGCTCGGTGGTTTGAAGCAAAGAACGGCACAGAGTTGAAGCCAAGCTTTGACTATGTCGAATTGTCCCTGATTGAGGCTGGTTATAACGTTGTAAATCCAACGGCAGCTGGAATTAGAGCAATTGGCTATCATTCTGAGATTTCAAGTGAAAATGTAAGGCCTTATACGAACCTAAAAGTCGTGAAGGATGCAACCGGTAAAATCGTATGTGTTCTTAAGGCTAAGTTTTTTAGGATTCAGGAGTTCCCCCGTCGCTGCAAGGAAGAGGCTTTTGTTGGACTTAGTCTCAAGTATCAATTTTCGGGCCAAACCTTCTCCAAACGGTTCACGCCCCCTCTCATTATGTATGTTGATATGGCGGCGGACTGCGTACCACCAGCTTACGCGATTAAACGATTAATGAGCTTTGGATGGCAGGTCGTCTTTTCTACTGAACAACTAATAACAAAGCTATCAGACGAGTCGGTGTAAGTTAATGCGAAAACTAACTGACGCTGCGTTTATTAGAGAATTATCGTCAAAATTATGTCCTGATCTGAGTGATGTAATCTGGCACGAATCTGAAGTCACTCTCTCCACTTGGGGGCAGGGGTTAGAGACGGGGAAGGCTGTTGAGTTCTTGTCGCTATGCTCACTTATTAATGCATATCGATATGAAGGGCAGGAAGTCAGTATTCCGGATCTGTATAAAAACCATCCCGACTTGTTCTACATTAGAAATATTATTCCCCGCCATCATGGTGCGCAGGCGGGGCATGACGCGACCAATGGCGACTCTCTTCCACTGCGACTAAGATTCCTTGGAGCACTTACGCCTCGTGCGATTGTTAAGCAAAGTGATGGTTGCCCCCTTCTGATTTTTAGAGAGGGGCATCCTATTCATTTCATAAACTATGCGAAGCAATACAACATTTATTACTTAGAGCGCCCTGATTTACTGATTTCCAAGGCTTCAATCGAAATTGAACTGCTAAACGACAGTGAGATTTCATTTAGCTATAGATATCAGTCTGGATTTACTTCCGGGAAACTTAGGATAGTAAATCATGCCAAGCTGCCATTAATATCCTTAAATCATACTGGTGAACTAGACATCCCAATTTCCGGGATAGTGGAGTGCAGTGTTGGAAAGGGTAAAGATAGGGCCAGTGAGCAACTTGATGCTTATCGAACTTTATGTAAAGTTCCACCGAAACCAAAGTCTGTTCTAGTAAATGGCAGGAATAAGTCCTACAGAGAATACGATATTGAAATCTTCATTGACCTTGCATTGGAAGATACTTCGAAAATTGAACGCGCAATTGTTGACGGAATGATTAATTTTTCGAGAGAGCTTTCAGGTCGATCAAATAAGTAGCAGGACCGACCAATCGAGCCACCCTTAGAAGCAGTTCGAGCGATCATAGCGTCTTGAAGATTTCGGCAAATAACTGGGATGAAAACACAGGGGGCACCGCGTTGCCTATCTGTCGTGCTTGCGAAGTAACTCGGCCTTCAAACTTCACCCAATCTGGAAATGTCTGAAGCCTAGCTTGCTCTCTTATCGTCAGCCTCCTTGTTCCCTCGAGCATTGGAGGTTTCATTCGTCTGGTACGGGGCACTTTTTCTAGCTTAACCCACGAGGGGACGCTATTTCTGAGCATCTCCTGTAACTCGTTTTGAGGGTCTGCATACAATATCTCGCCGGTTGGTACTGGGCCAGGTATAAAGGCAGACTCAGCAGGATGCTCGCATAGCGCAAATTCGTCACCCCTCACGCGCAAAGTGAAGGCAGGCTCACTGTGTGCAAGCCTATTCCGTGGGCCTCGCATTTGTGCGTTTGCACGATGGGAAAAGTAGTTCCCCTGAGGCAGCATTAGATCGCTTAAAGCACTATTTACAGAGTTAAATGGCAGAAGCTCATCACAAAACAGAGACGGTTCTGGCTTTGCCTTTCTTGCGTCGAAATACCTAACGGTTGGCCAATTAAAAACTTGCCCAACATTATTTCCGACAAATATTGCTCTCTTTCGAAGCTGAGGTACACCATAGAGTGCCATATTTATAATTCTGCACTCTATCTGATAGCCTATATTCGCAAAATCCTCCAGTATCTGCTCCAGAATAATTCCACCTCCAATATTTGTAATCCCTTCGACATTTTCCATTACTATCCATTTAGGTCTGTACACGCCAACCAAATGAATGAAATACCTGTATAGGTGATTGCGCGGGTCATCCAAAAATCTAAGGCCTCGTGCTAAGGAGAATCCTTGACAAGGTGGCCCCCCAATAATTACATCTACCTTTCCCGGCTTTGTCGATGGTTGCCATGACTCAATAGGGCAACATGCGACATCCTCCGCCATTGGAAAATTTCGTTTGTATGTTGAAATTGAGTCGGAATCAATGTCCACTGCCCCCAGTGGCACACCACCGGCCATTGCAAATCCAACGCTTAACCCCCCTGCGCCTGAAAACAAATCAAAACACGTAGGGGACGGCCCGCTTGAGGAATACATTCCATGGCCTAAAATTCTACCAATCATTATTTTTCCTGATACATTCTGTTCACGAGTTCATTTAACTCTTTGTTCATATCTTCCGTTTCGCCATTTTTAATAATCAAGGAAACTAGATTGGAAATCTTTCCTTGAAGATTGCCATCTAATAAACACTGACGAGGCAACGGAAAGTCTTTTACAAATTCTTTTTTAAATCGAAATCGTCCCTTTGATTTCAGATTGCCTACGCTTGAGCATCGATGAACAAAGTATTGCTTCGCTAGACTGCTATTCAAAATCCCAAGCAGAACTAAATTATCAGTATCAATGAAGTAGGCCCCGTCGGGAACATATATTCCTTGCTCAACCAGGGAAAATCGTTGATTGGCAGACAGGTCAGGAAAGGCGATTTTCTGCCTTTCCATTTTATGGTAATAGCTGCAAGAACGGAGTTCGTACCACTGATCCTTGTTTTTTATCTCTGCTCGCTTCGCAAGTACGTCCTTGTGAGGGGCTAGAAATGACATAATTTCTTTATCAACTGACATTGACCCCGTCGGAATAACAACCATGTAACTTATACTTTTATATCCTGCCCATTTTTTAATATTTGATGGCAGTATTAGCGGCTTAATCCATTTTTCACGAATGACAGGATTAAATCCTTCATATTGTTTGTCGTCGAGAAGGAATGCCGCAGAATATCCCGAACGAATTCCAGAATAGATCTGGACGCCAAGATCTTGCATCTTCACACATCCAGAAAATACTTTTGAATACTCTTCAAGTGAACTTTGTGATGCGTGAAAGGCCCAGCCAGCTCCTGGCGGGGTATCAACTGAGACTGTGGTGAGCGCAATTTTTTCTCCAACCAACGAATCTAGTTCTTTTTCATCTTGAATGTGTAGATACTGAACATTTTCTGATGAGTGTCCTTGCTTTCGAAAAACATAAACGGCGGCATGTAAATTAGCATCTTCAAAAACTTTTGTTTCATCTAAATCAATAAACGAATCTAAGCTTGCGTTTTTCAGAAGCCAGTCTCGAAGCGGGGCACCACTTTTTGCTCTTATAAATGCAGCAGGTGAAATGTATATAAGAATTCCGCAGTCATCTATATTTGAAATACCAGAAGCAATAAAATATGTATAAAGGTCAGCACTGCCGCAATACAGTCCAGGGAATTTTTGCTTGAGCTTTTTCTTGTACGAAGCATTAAGCCTTGATGCTCGAACGTAAGGTGGATTACCGATTACGATGTCAAATTTATTTTTTTTAGAGAAAAAATCATTTTCTTCATGAAATCTATCCAGCGTGTCCCCGAGAATTAATTTTAACTTTCCCGTCTTGATGTAATCAGAGGGGGAAATTCCAGACGCCTGTAGTGCAAGGATTATATTGATGAAAGATACGGCTAAGCCTAGTTCTGAAATTTCAGAAATTGTAATTCTCGGAAGACTTGACGGATTATCGGAGCCAAGTTTCTCAAAATAGAATCTTAAAATTTCTACTGGGAAAATTCCAGCGCCTCCGCACGGATCAAACCAGTGGATGGTGCTGTGATCGCTTTGCGCATTAAGCTTTTCAGACTGCCATCTGGAATATGCCAAACTCACCATATATGCTGCCATCGACCGTGGGGTTTCAACGATCCCATTGACTGCTCGCGACGCAATAGTTGATTCGTGCGCGAAAAAATGAATTCCCTCCGACTCAGACTGCCACCCTTCGTCTAGTACGCGTCTTAAATGCGGCAAAACTAATTTGGTTGAAATATCGCACGCCATCACTTCTGACAAATAGTCTTCGGCATTTTGTGCAATATGGATATGGTACGACATCTATTGATCTGGCCTGTTTGAATTTTGGCTTGTTGAGATTATTCTGGCTTGCATTGATCGCCCACGACTCTATTGACTGCTTAACTGGTACATCTGGTTATAACTTTACCTTCAATATCCGTTTGCTCGGTTGACGTTTCTGTCAGGTATTTGTCTGCACACTCGAGGAACCAGCCTTTGAGCGTCACTCCGTTTTTCGTTAAGGCGGAATAAAGATTTCGTTTGGTTTGGGGGTCAATTTCAATGACGATCCGCCCGCTGCTGCTAATGCTCATGTTCGCCTCGCGACAAAGTTATATGACTTATGTAACATAATATGATTTACGGTGACATGTCAACGTGAAGGCTGCCTCAAAGTGGCGTTCCATTTGTTTATTTGCTTGATGTTGAACTACTGGAAGATCGTTCGTAAAATTTCTTCCGCTCACAGATTGAAACAGGACTATGGCCCGCTTCTCAGAACACGACACCAGCAAAATCTATCAGGCGGCGGAGTCCTTCAGGGCCAACTGCCCGCTGCTCGACGGCTCTCTACTGTTCGGTGATGCGCCTGTGTGGCGGCCGGATGTCTTGGATCGAATCCATAAGGCTTTCGTCGCCACCCCGGATAAGGGCGACCGAACGTTCATCGACAAGTTTGAATACATCGCAGGGGGATGAGCATGCATCCACTCGAAGCCGACTTCAGGGAGTGGTCCAAGCCACCCACGGCGACCGAAGAACAGCGCTGCACGGGCGCGGAGAACGTCGTTCGCAACGCAATCCGTTCCTATCCGGCTTTCGCTACCAGGAAGATCGAGGTGTTCCCGCAGGGCTCGTACAGGAACGGGACGAATGTTCGTGCCAACAGCGATGTCGACATTTGCGTGCGGTGCATGGATGTCTGCTTCTTCGACCTCCCCGCCGGCTACTCGAAATTTGATGTCGGTCTTGTCGACGCGAACTACACCTACGCCGAGTTCAAGAACGACATTGAGCGGGCGCTTACGAGATATCTCGGAGCCGCAGCAGTTTCGCGTGGGAATAAGGCCTTCGACCTTCATGCCAACACGTACAGAGTTGATGCCGACGTTGTGCCGACGTTCGAGCATCGCCGCTACCGCGTGCAGGACGGCATGTACACCTATCTATCGGGAACCGAGCTACTCCCGGATGACGGCACGAGAATCATCAACTGGCCCCACCAGAATTACGAGAACGGCACATTGAAAAACAACGCGACGGGTACCCGTTTCAAAAAGCTGGTACGTGTACTCAAGCGTCTGCGCGACGAGATGGTCGACGAAGGCAATGCAGCAGCAAAAATGATCCCTTCATACCTGATTGAGTGCCATCCCTGATCATTACGACCAATCTCTCATTCGGCGAATGGGTACAGGTATTTGGCGATGCAAAGATGACGACCGCGTTATTGGATCGCGTCACGCATCACTGCGACATCCTGGAAACAGGGAATGATTCTTATCGATTCAAGCAGCGCAAAGGCAAGCATCAGCGGGCTGAAAAAGTGGAAAGTATTGGACGCTGAAAGGTGGAAAGTATTGGACGCTGATTGACAGTTCATGGCACTTTACTGCACAGCTAAGGCAGCGGCATTCGCAGCCGCAGTCACTGCCGGGGCGACCTGGGGTGTGGCTATCCTTAATGCGTGGACGGGTGCCGATCAGGCGTTATGGG
>JAIXPN010000097.1 GCA_027486235.1 Burkholderiaceae bacterium | reverse complement strand
GATTGCCCCTTTGGATAATCTTCCGATCATCAAAGACCTTGCCACCGATATGCGTGAGTTTTTTGACAAGATGAGTAAAGCAGTGGGTTACTTCAAAGGGGAGCAAACCCGCTTTGATGACTTTGCCAAAGTAAAGCCGGATTCGGAAGAGCGTCAATTAGCCAATGCCGGAATCGAGTGTATTGGTTGTGGTGTTTGTTATGCCTCCTGCGAAGTGGTATCTGCACGGGAGTCCTATCTTGGACCTGCTGCTTTAAATCGGGCGTGGACCTTAGTAAACGATGAGCGCGATACTCAACAATTGACTCGACTTCGAGCTGTTGCTGGAGATGCTGGTTGTCACTCGTGTCATACCCAGGGAACATGCTCTGAGCGTTGTCCCAAGCAAATTGAGCCTACCGCTGGAATTGCCGGTCTGAAAAAGATTGTAGGTCGTGCTGCCGTGATGGGTAGCAAGTGGGGTAAGTTGTAATGCAAGAGGCGGCGATTCTTCAGGCAAAGCTTTGGTATTACCAACGTATTAGTGCAATGGTATTGGCGCTCTGTGTTGCAGTTCATTTGGGCATTATTTACTACGCCATTCAAGGCGGTCTCTCTGCTAGTGAGATCCTGGCTAGAACACGAGGTAATTGGGGATTTGCGCTTTTCTACGAGATCTTTGTGCTTGCCTGCTTTGTACATGCGCCAATAGGCCTCGCGAATATCTTACGTGAGAACGTACAAAGTGATTTACTTAACCGAGTACTACCTTTGCTGTTAGCCGCCCTGATTTTGATCCTGGGGACTATGGCGGTGATTGGGGTTGTATGGGGTGTCGCATGAACCAAAAACCTATCCGTGCGCAGCTAGACTTCAGAACAAAGGCGCATTTGTCTTACTTTGCCTACTATTTACATCGCATTTCTGGATTGCTTTTGGCTTGCTTTTTACCACTGCATTTTTTCCTACTATCGCGCTCATTACACGGTGAGGCCCAACTTGATCGTTATCTCAAATTAACGGATTTCCCTATCTTTAAGTTTGGTGAGTGGGCCCTTGTAACCTTATTGGCTTTACATTTAATTGGTGGCACACGTTTACTGGTGATTGAGTTTGGTATCTGGAAAGGCTTGCGTAAGGCCTGGATACAAATTGCTGTACTGGGTTCCCTCGTTTGCGGGGGTGTATTTTTGTTACTGGCGAATTAGTCACTGATCTACTATGGAACTAAATCTACAACAGGTTGAGGATGCGTGTAAGGAGTTATACATCCGCGCACTGAAGCTCCTGCCCGACGATATTAAGGAGGGCATTCACCGGCTCCACAATAAGGAAAGTGATTCGCGAGCTCAAGTTGTATTGGGCACGATGGTGACCAATATTGCTGTGGCAGAGCGTGAAGATAATCTGCTGTGCCAGGATACTGGCTTACCCATCTATAACATCTGGATTGGAAAAGGCGTTACCTTTGATGGTGTACTGCTCAAGCAAGCAATTCGGAGAGGGTGTGAGCGTGCGACTACCGAGTATCCACTTCGCTCCTCTGTTGTTCATCCGATTACTCGCAAGAATAACCATACCTCGAGCGGCATTGAGATGCCAGCCATTCATATTGATTTTATCGACAAGGTCGATACGGTAGAGATCGAAATGATTCCCAAAGGAAGTGGCTCTGAAAACAATTCTTTTTTAAAGATGGCCATACCTGCTGAAGGAATCTTGGGAGTAAAAGCATTTGTAATCGATAGCGTTGTCAATGCCGGGGGTAAAACTTGCCCACCTACGATTGTGGGGGTTGGTGTTGGCGGCACATCCGATCAGTGCGTTGCTTTGGCTAAACGAGCTGCCACCAGAGCGCTTGGCACACACTGTAGTGATCCAGAGGGCGCCAAGCTTGAAACAGAGCTTAGCGCTGCGGTCAATCAATTAGGTATAGGGCCCCAGGGCCTTGGCGGTGATGGTACTGCGTTTGCAGTCCATGTTGAACTAGCAGCCACGCACATTACTATGAACCCGGTTGCAGTCAATATGCAGTGTCACTCAGCGCGCCGTTCACGTGTCAGTATTAGCCCGCAAGGCGTGCATTACGGATTTTAGGAAAGACAATGGCTCATTACAACTTGCCCACACCGGTTAGCGAAGCTGATATCCGTAAACTGAAGGTCAATGATACGGTGACCTTGCAGCACACCTTGTTTGGTATTCGGGATGCAACTCAGATTCATTTGTTTGATCGAGGACGCACCACAAAATTCGATCTTCAGGGTCATGCGGTTATTCACACAGCCCCCAATGTTCGTAAAGTTCCAATAAGCACCGAGTTCCCCGCTGGCTATCAGGCAATTTGTATTGGCACCACAACCTCGGATCGCATGGAGCGTTTCACCGAGCCTTTGATGAGTCAATATGGTGTCCGCATGATTGTTGGCAAAGGAGGATTGCGAGAGTCTTCAGCCGCAGCATTTAAAAAGCATGGCGGTGTATACCTTGCAATTATTGGCGGCACTGCTGCATTAGAAACGACATGGATTGATCAGATTGAAGACGTCGATTTGGATGATCTCAACCCAGAGTCTTTGTGGAAGTTCAAGATTAATCAGTTTGGCCCAGTATTAGTTGCTATGGATAGCCATGGCGGCAGTATTTACCAAGATGTTAAAGCCGATGTTGCTACCAATAAAGCTGCGGTCCTAAAAAGTCTTGGGATCGTTTAACAACCATACGATTATTACGAGCGCACAATGCCAACATTAGAAACGATCCAAACCGATATTTTGGTTTTGGGCTCTGGAGGAGCAGGGTTGTTTGCTGCCCTGCATGCCCACCAAGCCAACCCTGATCTGCACATTACTATCGCCGTTAAAGGGCTTCTGGGTAAATGCGGTTGCACGCGAATGGTCCAGGGTGGTTATAACGTCGCACTGGCGGAAGGGGATTCAGTTGAGCGCCACTTTATGGATACGATTGAGGGTGGTAAATGGTTATCCGACCAAGAATTAGCCTGGACTTTGGTAAGCAAATCAGTAGAACGCATCCATGAACTTGAGAACGAGCTAGGCTGCTTCTTTGATCGCAATCCTGATGGAAGTATTCATCAAAAGGCATTTGCTGGACAGACTTTTGATCGTACCGTTCATAAGGGAGATCTCACTGGTATTGAGATTATCAATCGCTTAGCCGAACAGGTATGGGCTCGAGGTATTCATCGCCTAGAGGAGCATCGTGCAATTGAACTTATCAAGAGTAAGGATGGTAAAGCGCTCGCGGGTGTATTGATGCTCAACATGCGTACTGGTGAATTTGTCATGGTGCGCGCTAAGGCGGTGTTACTGGGTACTGGTGGCGGTCCTACGATGTATAAATATCACACACCCTCCGGTGACAAGAGCTGTGATGGCTTAGCGATGGCTCTGCGTGCAGGCTTGACCTTACGCGATATGGAAATGGTGCAATTTCATCCGACCGGAATGTTAGCTGGACCCGATACCAGGATGACAGGCACTGTACTTGAAGAGGGACTCCGTGGGGCTGGTGGCTATTTACTCAATGGCAAGCAAGAGCGCTTTATGGCTAACTACGATCCACGTAATGAACGCGCAACTCGGGATATTGTCTCGCGTTCGATTTATTCGGAAATGCGAGCAGGTCGCGTTACTCCAAATGGCGGTGTTTATATTCAAATGCATCATTTGGGCGTGGATAACGTTCGTAAGCTATTTAAAGGAATGGTTGAACGCTGCGCTGATTCAGGTTTTGATCTTGCGGGCGGCTTAGTTGAAGTGGTGCCGACTGCCCACTACATGATGGGCGGAGTAGTTTTTAAAGCTGATACCAGTACAGATTTACCAGGACTCTTTGCTGCTGGCGAAGATACTGGGGGTGTACACGGCGCAAATCGCTTGGGCGGCAATGGCGTGGCTAACTCTACCGTTTTTGGTGGTATTGCTGGGGAAACAATGGCTCACTATGTACAAGGCAAGAGTCATTTGGAATACGACCATAGCGCCATTGAAGACAGTCTTGCAGATCACCAAAAACCATTGAATCAAGCTCCAGGTGATATTGAGTTTATTCGTGATGAGCTGGCTGATTGTATGTGGGATCAGGTTGGCATTTTGCGGAATAAAGCCGATTTGAAGATAGCGCGTAATCGTCTTGATCAACTTGATGCATTACTACACCAAACAGGTGTGGGGGATACAGATCGCGCATTTAATCTCACTTGGCAAGACTGGATGAATCTACGTAACCTCATCCTAGTCAGCAAAACAGTTGTGGAAGCAGCGTTGGTTCGAGAAAACTCACGTGGCGCACACTATCGTGAAGACTACCCCGAAGAAGGGGGTCTCGAGAGCTCATACTTTACCGCTATTTCACTCAAGGACAATCAGCTGTCTATCGAAAAACGACCGGTTGCCTTTACGATGGTCCGTCCAGGGGAAACAATCCTGGTTGAGGCCTGATAAAAAAAGCCCAGCAATGCTGGGCTACAAGAGATACAAATGAATGTCTGTTGGGTTAATTGGCACTAAGATTGCGCGCCTTGATCACCTTCTCCCATCTAGCCGATTCGCTAACAATTTGCGCCTCAAGCTCCTTAGGTGTATTCAGAACTGCAGTGAGACTATTGGTCTCTAAACTTTTTTGCATCGCTTCACTCTTGACTGCTTTAACAGCAGCAGCGTAAATCTTATCGGTGATCAGTTTTGGGGTATTGGAGGGTGCCATCAAAGCAAACCAACCCACGTTCTCAAACCCTGGAATCGATGCTTCAGCAACTGTTGGAATGTTTGGTAATGCAGGTAGTCGCTTAGCACTTGTTACAGCGAGTGCCTTAATTTGCCCGCCTTTAATAAAGCCGGTTGACGCAGGCACATTGCATGCACAGAAATCAATCTGGCCTGCAATTAAATCGCTCAGAGCAGCAGCTTCGCCTTTATAGGGAATGTGAGTTGCATTGATACCTGCAGCAGTAATAAAGTTCTCGGCAGCTAAATGAACTTGGCTACCAATGCCTGCAGAACCAAAGTTAAGGTTCTTCGTTTTGGCTAGGGCAATCAAGTCATTGAGATTGTTTACCGGTAACTTTGGATTAACCGAGATAATCATTGGACCGCTCACCAATGTGGAGATCGGTGCAAAATCTTTGGAATAGTTGACTGCCATCTTTTTGTACATATGGGGATTAACGGTCAACATACTTCCTGAGGCAAGCAAAAGGGTATAGCCATCAGCGGGTGCTCTGGCAACCGCTTCTGCGCCGATATTGCCACCAGCGCCACCACGATTTTCAACCACAACGTTTTGGCCCAAAATTGGTGACATTTGCTGAGCAAGAACTCGGCCAATAATGTCAGTAGTGCCTCCCGCAGCAAATGGAATGATTAGTTTGATTGGTTTATCTGGCCAACTCTGTGCTTGCGCTGGACTCACAAAACCCATAGTTACCAGTGCAGCAATCCCCAGAATCTGCCGCATAGCTTGATAAAAGCGCTTGTTCATCGTATGTCTCCTTATGGAATTTTTATATTACGAAATCAATGCCGATCCATTTAACCATAGTTTGATAACCGTACTATTGCAAGAGATCTAAGTCATCTATATGATATGGATATGTCTGCAATTTTCATCTCTGAGTTCATCACCAGTCAAGCCCTAGAAACCCTTAAAAAGGGGCATGAAGTTCGGTATGAACCCGAGGCCTATCAGGATCCTCAGCAGCTCGCAGCCGCCATCAAGAATACTGACGCCCTCATTGTGCGCAATCTCACCAAAGTCAATTCTGCATTGATTGAGGGTGCCCAAAAACTAAAGGTGGTGGGGCGCTTAGGCGTTGGTCTTGAAAATATTGACCTTCCTGCCTGCGCCCAGCGCAATATCAAAGTGATTCCTGCGACAGGTGCAAATGCAGAATCAGTTGCTGAGTATGTATTGGGCACATCTATGGCATTGATGCGTTCCTATAGTAGCGCGACTGTGGATACATTGTCAGGGGCATGGCCGCGGCCCAAGTACTCAAAGTGCCATGAGATCGCTGGTAGCACATTAGGGATTGTCGGTTTTGGCAGCATTGGGCGCGTGGTTGCTGAAAAAGCATTTGCCTTGGGTATGAAATGCATCGCCTATGATCCGCTTGTTCGCGATCAAGCAATCGCCTTATCGGGTGGCACGGTTACCCTATATCCATTAGAGACTCTATTGGCCGAAAGCCAAATCGTTAGCTTACATCTCCCGCTCCTACCAGAAACAAAAGGGCTTTTCTCTGCCGGTGTACTCGATAACATGCAAGAGGGGGCTTTTTTGATCAATACTGCACGAGGTGGGATTGTCGATGAGACTGCACTTGCAGAACGTCTGCGCTCTGGTAGTTTAGGCGGAGCTGCACTCGACGTATTTGCAAATGAGCCTGCTAAAGAGTTATCTCATCTCCTTGGCGTCCCCAATTTAATCCTGACTCCACATATTGCTGGGGTAACGGAAGAGAGTAACGCGCGGGTCAGCAACATGATTGCGCGTGAGGTTAAGTTATTTTTGGAGAGTCAATCGTGAGTCATTCGTTTAATGATGTTGTGCAATTGGCTTATCAAGGTCTACGTGCTGCGGGTATTGGCCATGATGCTGCGGCCGATACCTCACTCTTTTTAGCGCTTGCTGAAGCGGATGGTTTGGCCTCTCATGGCCTGGCTCGCGTCGCCCAATATGCTGGTCATGCAAAACATGGTCGCGTCAATCCTCAAGCCAAGGCTAAGGTTTACCAATACAAGGCTGCATCCGCATTAGTAGACGGGCAAGATGGTTTGGCATTTCCAGCCATTAAGCTTGCTACCGATTTATCTGTGCGCTTAGCTAAAGCACACGGTGTTGGATTAGTTGCCATTAAAAATACCCATCATTTTGGTGTTGCAGGGCACTTTACTGAAGCCGCTGCTCGGGCTGGCTATGTCTCCATTCTTCTGGGTAATACACCAGCGGCAATGCCCATGGCAGGAGGAAAGAAGGCACTCTTTGGAACAAACCCGTTGGCAGCTGCCTTTCCGGTTGATGATCAAGATCCATTAGTCATTGATATGTCTTTATCTGCAGTAGCACGGGGTAAGTTATTGGTTGCCTCAAAAAAAGGGGAGTCGATACCACTGGGCTGGGCACTAGATGCAGCTGGTAAACCCACTACCGATCCCAATGAAGGCCTAAAAGGATTAATGCTTCCTCTTGGGGGCGACAAGGGTGCATTACTTGCGCTGATTATTGAGTTACTAGCGGTTTGTTTATCAGGCAGTCATTATTCATATGAGGCTGATAGTTTTTTTGCCATGAAGGGGAATAAACCGCGCCTTGGTCAATTACTCATCACCATTGATCCTGGTTTATCAGGACAAGGGATCTATAAGAAACGTATTGCTGCTTTCTTGGCGATGTTGGCTAGCGATGAGGGAGTGCGCTTACCAGGACAGCGACGCTTTGCACAACGTGCGCAGTCAATGCAAACAGGGATTGCTGTAAACGATGCGGTAATGCAAGAAATTAATAGTGGTATCAGCACAGGTTGGAATAAATAATCGAAGGTCTTTTAAGGAGAAAAAGCATGATTCATTTTGTCGTACATGAACCCGGAGATGTCGTGGGTGTTGTAGTGGTGGAGGGTGTTAAAGCCGGCACCGATTTAACGGGTTGGGTAATGGATGGAGATAGTACTCTGAACATTAAATCCGAGAGTGACATTCCAATTGGTCACAAAATTTCTCTTCAAGATCTCAAAGTAGGTGATACCGTGATTAAGTACGGCATCGATATTGGCAAAGTAGTTGCGCCCATTAAAAAAGGTGAGCATCTGCATGTCCAGAACGTTAAGACCAAGCGCTGGTAAGCCGCCAGTCTATTTACTTATTGATTGAGAGAACACAAATGATTAATTTGAAGCAAGCTACATTTATGGGATACCGTCGCGAGAATGGTCGCATGGGAATTCGTAATCACGTCATTATTCTGCCTCTGGATGACCTATCTAACGCAGCATGCGAGGCTGTTGCCAACAACATCAAAGGAACTATGGCGATTCCCCACCCATATGGGCGTCTACAGTTTGGCGCTGACCTCGAATTGCATTTCCGTACTTTAATTGGTACTGGTTGCAATCCAAATGTTGCCGCAGTAGTAGTGGTTGGTATTGAGCCCCAATGGACAAATACCGTGGTTGAGGGTATCAGAAAGTCGGGCAAACCAGTCGAGGGATTTTGGATTGAGGGCAATGGCGATACCGCTACGATTGCCGCCGCGAGTAAGGCAGCTTACAAGATGATGAAGCATGCATCTAAGTTGCAACGCGTCTCTGCACCATTGTCTGAGCTCTGGGTTTCGACGAAGTGTGGTGAGTCCGATACCACTTCAGGCTGCGGTGCAAATCCAACTGTTGGTAATGCTTTTGACAAACTCTATGATATTGGCTCTACCTTGGTATTTGGTGAAACCACTGAGTTAACAGGCGGTGAGCACTTGGTCGAAGCGCGCTGCCGCACTCCTGAGATTAAAGCCAAGTTTAAGCAAGTCTTTGATCGCTATCAGGACGTCATTGAGCGTCACAAGACTAGTGATCTCTCTGATTCGCAACCAACCAAAGGTAATATCGCAGGCGGACTAACAACCATTGAAGAGAAAGCCCTAGGCAATATCCAGAAGATTGGTAAGAAATGTTTAATTGACGGCGTTCTCGATAAAGCAGAGACACCAACGGTAAAAGGTCTTCACTTTATGGATTCTTCATCGGCTGCGGCTGAGATGGTCACCCTTTGTGCAGCTGCAGGCTTTGCTGCTCACTTTTTCCCAACGGGACAAGGTAATGTGATTGGCAACCCCATTTTGCCGGTCATCAAACTATGTGCGAATCCAAAGACAGTAAGGACAATGTCTGAGCATATTGATGTTGATGTTTCCGGTATCTTACGTCGTGAGGAGAACATGGATAGCGCTGGCGAGAAGTTACTTGATTGCCTTCTGCGTACTGCCAATGGTGAACTCACTGCCGCTGAAATATTGGGACATCGTGAGTTTGTCTTAACCCGTCTGTACGAATCTGCATAACTTGTAATGATCTGGTCACCCATTATTTGGGTGACCATTCCACACATGAAAGCTATTACCGCTTATCAAGAAGTTAAACAAAAGATCACCAATGATCTAGTGAGCGGGCGCTTTTTCATGGGCCAGGCCCTTCCTGCGGAAAAGGATTTAGCCAAAGAACTTAAGGTATCGATTGGCACACTTCGCAAGGCGGTCGATGAGCTTGTTGCTGAAGGAATTGTAATTCGTAGGCAAGGCAAAGGTACATATGTCGCGGAGCATGATGAGCAAAGACTTTTGTACTATTTTTTCCATGTTGTAAGGCATGACGCAGAGCATAAGAATTATCCGAAGGTAGAACTTGTTTCATTTCAAAGTGCAAGCGCCAATCAAGAAGAGGCTAGCAAACTCACTATAAAAGAGGGTTCTTCTGTATGGCGAATCGTCAATCGACTCTTCCTAGATCAAACCTGTGTGTTGGTCGATCACATTACATTAAGCAAGATGCGCTTTCCTAAGCTCAGTCGGGCGGCCTTTCAAAATCGTGAAGGCAGTATTTATCAGCTTTATCAAGCCCAGTATGGACAAACAGTCGTTCGCACTAGTGAACGGCTTCGCGCCGGGGCGGCTAGTAAACAACATGCTGAATGGCTTAATCTGAAAGTTGGAGCGCCAGTAATTACCATTCGACGGATTGCTTTAGGCATTCAAGATGAGGCAATCGAATGGCGTATCTCAACATTAAATACGGATCGCTACGAGTACTTTAGCGAACTCGGTATTTAGCTCAATTAAGCAATGCGTTGGTAGTACAAGTTTTGTGGATGATTTGCTTCTGCAAAGAATAGCCAGCGTTCCGCAATTAATCCAGCACAATGAACGACAAACGCAATCATCAACCAGCTGAGATCTGCATTGCTTACTGCAATTGTTAATAAGAGTACTGGTACCAAGTAGGTTCCAAAGAAGGCAATCTTACGAATATTGGCCACAAAGAAGACGCTCTGTTGATGAAAGAACTCGCGGGTGTTAAAGCTACCGCCCATCATTCCCATGGAAATCTGTCGAACAAAGCCAGTCTTAATACCGGTCGCTGATTGAAGATTTGACTTTGGTTTGAGACGACGGTTACGTTTCCAAATCCACAGCTTGAGAGTCAGCGATAGAAGTATCAAAAAAGCAGTAAAGCCTGCAACCCCAGGAATATTCGTAGCAGTGACAAGGGCCTGCTGAGGATGAACGATTGACCAAAGGCATAACAAAGCCATTAGCAAAAACCAACCTGAACTCAGCCCCAAAACAATAAAGTTGGCCATTGTTGCCGGATGTGCCCATTCCTGAATAAAGCGAATGCATTGATAAATCATGGCGGTGCAGATCCAGAGCAGGAGTGCAGCAATACTTAAAACGAGCCATAACCAATTAGGCACCCTGGATTCCCAGGAAAAATAATAGGCTAAGACTGTGAGCGCAATAAATGCAGGGAGAATCAAGACTTCGCGTGACAGCCATGAAGTGCGCCACATCATAACGGCACGCCAAGCCCGTTCGGGATGTCCCAAGTGAAAGGTTGATGCAACTAGACCGCCAATTAAGAGGGCCAAGATAATGGGAAATACGAATATATTTAAGAGCTCACTCGGTAATTGATCGGGACCCGAATTCAATACTGCAAGACTCACGATAGCACCCTGAGCCATACCAGCCATGCTCGTGAACAGAATTAATGAAAAAGTAGGGTGCATCTTAGTTTTCAGCCTTTACTGCCGCAATAGTTTCGGTAATTGAACGAGGCAAATAGTGATTAGCGGGTTTAGTTTCCCATTCAGGCATTAGTGCATAACCAGCGCGTTGTGCGATAGCTTGGCTGGCCTCTGAGCTTGGATCATGAACATCACCAAAGATCCGTGCGCTAGTTGGGCATGCCAGTACACAGGCTGGTTTACGCTCTGACTCGGGTAGGGTTTCGCTATAAATACGATCAACACACAAAGTACATTTGGTCATCACTTGTCGCTCTTCATCGAGCTCGCGTGCACCGTATGGACAAGCCCACGCACAGTATTTACAACCAATACACTTGTCGTAATCAACCAGCACAATTCCATCTTCTTTACGCTTATAGCTAGCGCCCGTTGGACATACTGGTACGCAGGGCGGATCTTCACAGTGCAAACATGATTTGGGGAAGTGAACGGTATCCATCTTAGGAAATACACCCGCTTCATAGGTCTGCACGCGATTAAAGAAAGTACCGCTAGGACTTGCGCCATAGGGATCTTGATCGGTCATTGGGCCTGCAGAACCTTGGGTATTCCATTCTTTGCAGGATGTCACGCAGGCATGGCAGCCAACACAGACATTCAGATCAATAACCAGGGCAAGTTGTTTGCTAGCTTGTGTAGATGTTTCCATATTATTTCTCTGAAATCATTCCAGGAACGAGACCAGTTCTTGCCGTGGGCCATGTATCAGCTTCCTCAGCGGAGCCTGCCGGACTTACCTTCACGCGTACGTCGTACCAACCCGCTTGACCAGTGATTGGATCTGAATTGCTCACTCGAAATGTTCCCACATTGTTTACAAGAGGAATTTCTTCGGTAATGAGGTGATTGAGTAAGAACCCTTTTTTTGATTCATCAGCATTAGGATCTAAGTGCCAAGCGGACTCAGCTTTGCCAATAGCATTCCAGGTCCAAACTGTCCCTGGATCAACTGCTTCAGTATGCCGCGCCATACAGCGCACCTTACCCCACTGTGATTCGACCCAGATCCATGCACCATCCTCGATACCATGCTCTGTAGCGGTCTTGGTATTGATGTGCAAATAGTTGTGACTATGAATCTGACGCAACCATGCATTTTGAGAATCCCAAGAGTGATACATGGCCATGGGTCTCTGGGTAATCGCGTTGATGTGATACTCCTGCAAATCAGTGACCGCATCTTCAAGGGGTGGATACCAAAAGGGGAGTGGATCAAAGTATTGAGTGATTCGGTCTTTCAGATGAGCTGGGGGTGTTCTACCAGCACGCTGACCTTTAGCTGCCAAGCGAAATTGCTGCAGAATATCGGAGTAGACCGCTAAGATGATTGGATCATTTTTCTGGCGCAGAGCATTCGCCTTAGCAAAATCGAGATAGCCTTGGTTCCAATTACGCATGTACTGATGCTCAGGCGGCATGCTGTAATGAAACACACAATTATTCTCTTCATACATCTGCCACTGATTGGGATTGGGTTCACCCCGAATACTCTTATCACCATCTTTACCACGCCAACCCATCAGAAAACCAATTCCAGAATCAGGAGCAGTTTGGAAATTGGTAATGAAATCAGGATAGTCTTTAAATTTACGCTGACCCTCTGCAGTTGTAAATGCGGGGAATTTCAAACGCGATGCCAACTCAATTAATACCTCTTGAAACGGTTTACACTGACCAGTTGGCGGTAGTACTGGGATGCGCACAGAGTCGCAGGGTCCATCAAATTCAGAAATTGGGCGATCCAACATACTCATGGCATCGTGGCGCTCCAGATAGGTTGTATCTGGCAAGACTAGATCGGCAAAAGCCACCATCTCGGACTGGAATGCATCACAAATAACCAAGAAGGGAATCTTAAACTCGCCATTTTCATCCTTAGCATTGAGATGCTCACGCACCTCCATGGTGTTCATGGTGGAGTTCCATGACATGTTTGCCATAAAGATCATGAGAGTATCAATCGTGTACGGATCACCCTTGACTGCATTTGTAATCACGTTGTGCATCAAGCCGTGCGCTGCTAATGGATGCTCCCACGAATAGGCTTTATCAATCCGCAATGGCTGTTCATTCTGATCTAAGGCGAGGTCCTCTGGCCGTGTAGGCCAGCCCAAGGGAGCTTTACCCAGTGGAGTGTTCGGCTTTATATCAGCCTCAGAAGAGGGTGGTTTGATATTCGGAGGAACCTGTCTTGGATAGGGAGCTTTATGTCTAAAGCCACCGGGACGATCGATCGTTCCCAATAAGGTCATCAAGACAGCAAGTCCGCGGGTAGTTTGGAAACCATTGGAGTGCGCAGACAAACCACGCATGGCATGAAAGGCAACAGGACGACCGGTGACACTTTGATGATGTTGACCGAAAGAATCAGTCCATGAAATTGGCAGCTCGAACGATTGTTTAAATGCCGTGTGAGCCATTTCTTTTGCCAGCAAACGAATGCGGTCAGCAGGTATAGAAGTAATCGTTGCCGCCCACTCTGGTGTGCAGGCTTTTACTTGACGTCGCAGCAACTCATAAGCAGGGGCAACTCGCTTACCTTGATGAGGACCAGCGCCCATGACAAATTCACCAGTAAGCGCCGGTTTAGCAGCTTGATCAAAACACGGCTTGGCGCTTTGGGTTGTTTGATCCCATACGTATTTATTATGCGGAATATCGGGATTGATCGGATCGGTATTGGGATCAAATAAAAATAGACCTTCCTCAGGACCAGGCTCTAGGCAAACGAGTTGTGCAGAGTTCGTATAACGAGATAAAAACTCATGATCTACAGTATTCGCCTTGATTAACTCATGCATTAATGCCATGAATAGGGCGCCGTCTGTACCTGGTTTAATCGGGATCCACTCATCAGCAATCGCTGAATAACCAGTGCGCACTGGATTAATGGAGATAAAGCGGCCGCCATTGCGTTTGAACTTCGACAGGGCGATCTTCATTGGATTGCTGTGATGATCTTCAGCCGTACCAATCATCACAAATAATTTGGCTTGCTCCAGATCAGGGCCACCAAACTCCCAAAAACTACCGCCAATGGTGTAGATCATGCCGGCAGCCATGTTGACAGAGCAAAATCCTCCATGGGCTGCATAGTTTGGCGTACCAAACTGACGTGCGAATAAACCAGTTAGGGCTTGCATTTGATCGCGACCGGTAAAGAGTGCAAACTTCTTAGGATCGGTTTCTCGTATTCTGGCTAAACGTTTAGCTAGAAGATCAAACGCGGCTTCCCAACTGATCTCCTCAAACTCGGATGCCCCCCGATCGGCACCTGATTTACGTAAAAGCGGCTTCGTTATGCGAGCAGGCGATTTTTGCTTCATGATTCCGGATGAACCTTTGGCGCAGATCACCCCTTGATTGAGAGGGTGCTCTGGATTGCCATCGATATAAACCAGCTCACCATCGCGCAAATGGGCTCGCATGCCACAACGGCAAGCACACATATAGCAGGTTGTTGTCTTAATCTCAGTCGCCGCACTCTGATGGTGAATTGGGTCGTGTATGGGCTGAGATGAAAAGAGTTTTAGCATGAATATTGTTGGTCTAATTCGTCTGATTGTACCTGCTTTATTGTCGTTAACAGCAATCATATCTTCCCAAGGATTCAATAATTCATGATGTAAATCAATGATTTAAAGAATTTAGGACGATTGAGAATTCAAGCTCATTTCTTGAGCTTGTAACCGATCAAACTGGAGTCCAATTACCAGGAGAAAAACATGAAAAAACTATTGGAATGGACTGTTTGGTTGGTCTTTGCAGAACGCCCAGGAGAGTGGGATAGAAAAGAGTGGGTATGCAATAGGAATTCAAACTAAGCGTTGAGCTTTGCAGCCTCAGCGTGACAATCGCTCACCTTGCGTCGCAAATCAGCGGGGGATAGCACCTCAACGTTCGATCCATAGCGCATGATGTCCATCACTAGTTCAGTATCTTGGCTGTATGGAAACTCAAGCGTGTAATGACCGCCTTGGTCAAATTGACCGATCTGATCGGGATGCCATAACTCCGACGATACCCAACGCGCCATATCGGGTTTAAACCGAAGAATTACTTTCTTGGTGGCCTTGCCAGAGAATATTCCGTAGCCTGTTGTTAAAAACTCATCGAGTGTTTTGTTGGGCAGCTCTTTACACGGCTTATTTTGAATTGATAAATGCTGAACACCATCGATAGCGAAACTACGCAAACCATCGCGCAGATGGCACCATGCATCCATATACCAATTGCCTTTATAAAAAATCAAGCGTTGGGGCGACACTTCACGTTCGGTAACTTCGTGACTTGCTCTAGAGTAAAAACGCATTTGGATGCGCTGACGTTTTAATAAAGCGGAACCAATTAGCGAAAAGTTCTCGGTCGAGGTCTTACGTATTGATTGGGGTATCACCCGAATGCGCTGACGTAATTCTTTTGAGCTTGCCTCCTCGCCACCCAAAATGGAATCAATTCGGGTCATAAGTGGTTCTAGATGGGGCCCAAGCAAACCTCCTTGGTCCAGAGAGGAGAGAAGGTGCTGCATCGTAACTAAAGCAGTTGCCTCGGGCTCACTAAACCACAGTCCAGGTAATTCATGGGTTTTAGCCTGTTTACTAGCTGGGTCAATTTCATAGCGATAGGTATTGGTTTGCCGATCGTAAATAACTGGGGCGCCAAAGCGATCACGCAAACGCTCTAGATCGCGCTTGAAGGTTGCCAAGGACACCTCAAGACTATCCAAAAACTCATCAAGCCGCACAGCTTTTCGATCCTGCAAGAGATGCTGAATTTTGTAGATACGCTCAATTGGGTTCATGGCAAATTCTCTTGGTTTTATTGGAAGTGTAAGCCATGATCGATCCAAAAGCTCACAAAATGAGCTTTCGAACTAGAATAACGTAAACGCGTTATGGACTTGAAAAAAGTCATCTTTTTATAGCAAACTTAGTCTATATTTAGTAAATCGAGTTCTGGCGTGCCTTGACGTCAATATCAAGGCAGAAAGGGGGAGTGGTGCTTAGTATTCTGAAATTAGATGCCGGCGGTATTCCACAATGCTGGATTGATACCGAAGATGCAACCCGACATTACGCCGATGACAGCGTCTTGTGGACTCTTGGCGATCCCGTTGCCGTAATGCGTGGTGGCATGTCACGCCTTACCGGTCGCCAATCCATTATTGAGCTCCATTCCATCATCGCAGTAAAAGGGTCTGCCAGGATCAATTTATTTGATGTTGTGCCTGCTATCACCAAGCGCAAACTGTATCGCCGTGATCGTGGTCTCTGCGCATATTGTGCTTGTCGCATCTCAGAGAATGATGCGGAAGCCGAGCATATTGTTCCTAACAGTAAAGGCGGTAGCTATACCTGGATGAACTTAGTGGTGTCATGCAGGCCCTGCAATCAACGCAAAGGTAATCGCACCCCTGAAAAAGCCGGTATGAGTTTGCTGTATGCGCCGTACACTCCCAGCTTATATGAAGATATGATTTTGAAGGGCAGAAATATTCTTTCTGATCAGATGGACTTTCTGGCAGCCAATCTTCCTAAAGACAGTCGAATACTTCAAGACCCCTTTTGGGTCTAATTGATTGCATTTTGTAATCGCATTAATCCTAGTTTGATCAATATGAATGGCTTGCGCATCCTAAGGCCGCGCTCCATTGTTCTTATTGCGCTATTGATTTCCTTATTCGGTCATTTTTATGTCTTTGTTGGATTTCCCAGCTTCTTATTCTCAAAAGCCGCCCCACTTGAAGAAAATTTTGTTGCGGAGTTACGCGTTGAACCTGTCAAGAAAGTTCAACTTAGCAAACCTGCTGCCCCAAAACCCACAGTGCGTGATGAGAGCTCCAATGCAGTTGGTGACGGCGTAGTAATTGAGGCCGGCAATGGCGGGCAGGGTGGTGGTGCTCAAGAGGGGCACCCGTTTCGTCTACCCGACCCTGGCATTTACTACTACGACGCATATTTAGATGGTCAATATCTGCAAACAGCATCGATCGAATGGCAAGTTAATCCAAGTATTGGCTACCGCTTATTTATTCATATTCCATACGCGTTTGTTGGACCATTTATTTTTGAATCACGTGGCAAGATTGACGCCTATGGGCTAGCCCCAGATTTTTATGTTGAGCACCTAGGCAGTCGCCCAGCTCGATTTACGCGCTTTGATCGCGATGGTAAGGGTGGTGGGAAAATGTTTTTCTCTCAAAGGCCAGAAGAAACGAAGGATCTTCCACCAGGCACCCAGGATCGCCTTAGTCTCATGATGCAATTGGCTTCTTTGCTAGGCGGTGATGACAAGATTGATGAGAAAGGTACGGTCCGTGAGATACCAATTGCCAACCTCGATACCGTTGAGACCTGGCGTTTTCAAAGTCAGGGCGAAGAGTTATCTGATGCAGTAAGTACGATGGGCCCTATGGTGCTGCGTCATTACAAACGCTTACCTGTTAAAGAAAAAGATTTAAAACGGCGCAATGATATTTGGCTGATTAAAGACTTTGGCTGGATTCCGGGCAGGGTGCGTCTTGAGAATGAAAAGGGCAGAACCATTGAGCTCCTTTTTAAACAGCTCGACCCGATTGCTGACCTTCCAAAATAAATAACTACTTTTTTGGGTTCTTCCGAATAATCTGACCAATCATATTAAAAAGGATTGCTCCAGACATTGATGCTGCAAAGATACCTGTGAAGGCAACCATGATGGGCAAAATACGCCAATTTTCTGAAAATCGAAATGTGCCATAGCCGATCGTGGTGTACATCTCGCCGACGAAGTAAAAGGCATTGGTATCAACCTCAAAGATCTTTAAGGCAATAAGCGCATACGTCCAAATAATAATGTCCAATAAATGGGTCATAAAGATCAAACCAACGGCCACCATATAAAAGGGTACCGATAACCAAAAGATCCCCTTGCCGTCAGCCCAGTCGATCAGCAGCTGATAAATCTTCCCCACAAATAATATGAGTAAGGCATGCATAACCAGCATACCAACAGCTATCAGAGCGACGATGAAGAGCTCATCGATTGGCAAGCTATTACCGACCTTGGTAAAGAGGGTAAAGAAATTCGGTAGATCGCTCATAGGTCAATATGACAGATTTATCTTATTTGACATAATAATGATTATACGCAGATAAGGTATATCTGTTACTTTGGCTTTACATCAGCAACAACTGGCTTTGGACCACCTTCATACTTCGTTTTATAGAGCTTTTCCCAGCGCGATCTCAATCCCTTGGATATCTCTTCTTGATTAAACAAATCGGCTACATCAATCGCGCTGTAGCCTTGGTGATTCCGTATTTGAAGATCAGCACCGCGATCAAGCAACAAGCGAACTAATTGAATATTGCCCGAACGAACAGCCATCATTAGCGGGGTTGTATCACTGTCCGATAATGCATTCACCTTGGCGCCCTTGTTGATGAGATAGTCGGCGACGGCGAGATGACCCTCCGTGCATGCGTAATGCAAGGGCGTCCAACCGGATTTATTGATATCAGCACCCCGTTTATCAACCAGCAACTTAACCTCGGGCAGCATGCCATATAGGGATGCCATCATCAAAACAGTCTCCCCAGAGAGATTTGGGTGGTCAATATCAACCCCTTTGAGCTCAATCAGGTAATCAAGAGTTTGCTTGGATTTCTCTTTGACTGCATAAACAGTGAGCGGATTACCGCCCTTCACTAACAAATTAGGACTGACTCCAGCAGCAATTAGTTTCTTTACCTCTGCAAGATCATCAAATTGCACTGCTTTGGTCATCCGATCAACCTGCTCTTGGGTTTGGGCTCCCGTAGATAAACTAAATAGGATCAAGGCAAGCGAGGTGATTATTTTGGAGTGCAATCTCATGAATTTGCTCTATTTAGCTGAAAACATTGGTAAAAATTACGGGTAGTATGCTCGGCAATTGACTCTACAGAAACCCCTCTTAAATTGGCGATAAAACTCGCTACATGCGATACCCAGGCAGGCTCATTAGTTTTGCCACGATGGGGCACTGGGGCTAAATATGGCGAATCCGTCTCAATCAGAATGCGGTCGATGGGTAAAGCTTTACAAGTCTCTTGTAGTTCTTTGGCGTTCTTAAAGCTCACAATTCCCGAGAAGGATATATAAAAACCCATCTCCATTGCAGCTTTAGCAACCTCATAGCTCTCGGTAAAGCAATGCATTACTCCACCAATCTGCCCTGCACCCTCCTCCCTCATGATCTTCAGAGTATCTTCCGAAGCGGAGCGTGTATGAATAATCAAGGGCTTCTTCGCGCCGATTGCTGCCCGGATATGCGTACGAAAGCGCTCACGTTGCCATTCCATAGATGCATATGAACGATCACCCATGCGGTAATAATCCAAACCAGTCTCACCAATCGCAATAATCTTGGGCTCTTTAGCCTCTTGCAATAAAAACTCGAGAGTGGGTTCGGGCGTATCTTCATAATCAGGATGGACGCCAACCGAAGCAAATAAATTGGGATGCAGTTGAGCTAAACGCTTCACCTTTGGAAAGTCGGGGATATCTACAGAGATGCACAAAGCATGCGTCACCTTGGCGCGAGCCATGTTTTCAAGAACTTCAGAAAGACGGTCTTGATATTCTGGGAAATCGAGGTGGCAATGTGAATCAATAAACATGAGGACGAATTTTAGTCCCCAAATAGCTGTTGGTACTGCAAAAGCAAGGATTCCATCTGAACGCGGGTGGATAAGGGGTGATTCTCGTGCCGCCTCGCAAGAAGCACAGACTTCCATAGTTTGAGTAGCCTAGCCTGATTCGCCTGACGGGCTAGAGCCTGAAGATGCTTTTCATGTCTTCGGTAATAACGCAACTCACCAATCTGGTAAGCCGACTGTATGTCAAATAGCCAGCGTTGCATGCAGGCCAAGAGAACACCAAATGGAGCTTTATGGATTTTCTCAGCACAATCAATCCATGGAATTTCTTTTCCCTTGCTCATTGCCTCTAACAAAATACGGGTGGCAGAACTAGCAAGCGCCATACTATCCTTGTCATCATCTAAGCGGCGCGATAGGATTATTTCTCGCGCAGCTAATGGCGCTCCACCCTGCTCGTCGAATGTCGCCTCGATTTCTTCCAAACTAATTTTTTGCTCTGCCAGCGATCCCAAATGAGTCTGCAGCCATTGCAATCCATCCTCTCGTGTTGGCTTCGGGAGAGCAATCAGTTGGCAACGCGACCGGATAGTTGGCAAAACTCGATCAAGGTGATCGCTCAGCAGAATAAAGACGGTTTGCTCATTGGGCTCCTCCAGTGATTTAAGCAAGGTATTTGCAGCCTCAGTGCGTAAGCCCTCTAAGGGGTAAATCAGCACAACGCGCTTACCCCCTCGATGTGCCCCGACATTCATGGAGTCAATTGCTAGACGTACCTGCTCCACTTTGATAAAAGAGCTTTCTTTCTTAGCATCACCCTCCTCTTTCTCTTCTGGTTCATCCACCTCTTGCTTCGGCATCCCCTCAAGTTCAGCATGGGGTAGCTTATGGCGGTACAAGGGTGGGACCAAGGAAATCAAATCCGGGTGATTGGCGGTTTCAAACCAGCGGCAGGCTTGGCACTCTTTGCAGGGTTTGGTGCCAGTAGAAAAGAGATCGGCCTCACACAAAACAGCCTGCGCCAGCTCCAAGGCAAAGTCTAATTTACCGATCCCTGCCTGCCCATGAAGCAAGATGGCCTGAGGGAGTCTTTCCAAATCAAACTGCTCCCATACGGCTTTTTGCCAAGGATAAATCGCACGACTTACGGGATTGAGATTTTCTATCACTGCTGGATATAGATAAAAGCTATTGTTAAATAAGTGAATTTATTCAATGACTTAAACTAATATTGCAAACGAATTTCTTGAAGGCGTTTCCAGATCAGCTCTGGGGTCTGTAAGGCATCAATGATGACAAAACGCTCTGGGTCCTCTTTGGCTCGGCGGAGATACTCAGCCCTTACCTTCTCAAAAAAGCTTAGATCCAATTGCTCAAACTTGTCTGGAGAACGGGCTTTGGATCTTCGTTCTTCAGCAACCGATCCAGGTAGATCAAATAGCAATGTGAGGTTAGGCTGAATTAGGCCCTCCGCCCTACCCTGAACCAGTTCCTCAAGAGTGTTTAATTTATCAAGGCTCAGCCCTCGACCGCCCCCTTGATAGGCAAAGCTAGCATCAGTAAAGCGATCAGAGATAACGATCTTGCCAGCCAGCAAGGCAGGCTCAATCACCTGGGCCAAATGTTCCCGTCTCGCCGCAAACATCAATAAAGCCTCTGTCTCAATATGCATCGCTTGATTAAGCAACACCCTGCGTAACTCTTCACCCAGGGGGGTGCCGCCGGGCTCACGCGTTAGAAGTACATCTTTGCCTGGATATCGGCTACGTAGGTGCTGGGCAAAGGCTTCGAGGTGCGTGCTTTTGCCAGCACCATCTATGCCCTCAAAACTAATAAAGAAACCGGGTTGATTACGATTACTCACCCATTACCTCGCAGGCTTAGAAACGGTCTTTGTGGGATTGCGCTGGTATCGATCAACCGCAGCCTCATGCTCCACCAATGTGGTTGAAAATTGACTACTGCCATCTCCCTTAGCAACAAAGTACAAAGCGTTACTCAGCACTGGTTGGGCAGCAGCCAATAATGACTCCTTCGAGGGCATAGCAATTGGGGTTGGGGGTAAACCGGCTCGCATATAGGTATTGTAGGGAGTATCGCGACGTAGATCCGCTTTCTTGATATCGCCATCAAACTTTCGACCAATTCCATAAATAACGGTGGGGTCAGTTTGTAATAGCATTCCCTTCTTCAGACGATTATGAAACACTGCCGAGATCATCCCGCGCTCACCAGATTGACCAGTTTCCTTCTCGATAATAGATGCCAGGATCAACAATTGATATGGGTTTTTTAGGGTTCCACCATTGGGATACGTTTTGGTATACAAATCCCAAGCTGCACCCAATTGTTTTTGCATACTCGCATTAGCACGTTGATAAATGGATAGATCCAAATCGTCTGGATCAAATACATAGGTATCTGGAAACAAAAAGCCCTCAGGGCTGGACTGGCTCAAACCCAGGGCTTTGGCTAATTCTTGGTCACTTATTTTGATGCTTTGATGAACTAAAGCAGGATGGGTATCAATGGCAGCCCTCACCTGCCAAATACTCATACCAGGAATGATCTTCACGGTTTCCCGAATGCGGTCGCCGCGGGCCATTTGAAGCAATATGCTAGCGAGACTGGCATCAGCGGGAAATGCATAAGTGCCAGGTTTTAGTTTCGACCCTACCCCAAGAGAACGGGCCCCTATCTGAAATACCCAGGTAGGCACTCGAATCCCTTGCTGATGCAATTGCTGTGCAATGCTCGATACGCCTGATTTGGGTAGCACCTTAAAGCGAAGCTCAGTAGAGACGCCCGGAGAGCCTGGCTTTGGAACAACTCCCCAGGTAAACAAAGCAAGGTAGTAAATGCCAATGAGGCCTAAGGCAATCACTAGGCCAATACGTAGTTTTGAGATCAAAGCGGTCTAGTCTTTTATAGTGGTATTGAGACTCAGAAATTTTTCATACATACCGCTATGATAAAAGTCTTAGTCCATTCATGAATAAATTCCACGATTACAGCAATGACCGCACACAAAATTACCCAGCTTAAGGATTGGGGGATTCTCTTTGTTGAGGGGCCAGATGCTAGCTCTTTTTTACAAGGGCAATTGACGAATTCAGTTTTGGGCCTGACTCGAATACCCTCGGCCACCATCGCCCAAGGAAACGCTGGAGTTCGTTTATCGGGATACTGCACTGCCAAGGGGCGATTACTGGCTAGTGCTTGGATTTGCTTATTGCAATATCAAGAGCAGGATCGTTTTGCACTTTTTGTCTCCCGTGATCTTGCTGCTGCATTTGCCAAACGCCTAGCTATGTTTGTCTTGCGCTCCAAAGTAAAAGTGACGGATGTAAGTCATGAGTGGTGTGTGTATGGAGCGATGGGTTTAGCGGACACCGTTAAAGCTCATTTACCGAGTGATGCAATTGCACTTGCCATGACCAATACCTCAGCCAATAGCAATGCAGAGCGCATTCTCTTTGCTAGCCAACAACTACTGCCATCGCAGAGCTCTATCCCTGAAGATCTTTCCGCATGGAATGTTGCTGAAATAGCCAGCGGCATTCCTCGCATTGTGAATGCTACCCAAGATCAATTTGTCCCGCAGATGATTAACCTCGAATCCATTGGAGGTGTTGACTTTAAAAAAGGGTGCTACCCAGGTCAAGAAGTAGTTGCACGCAGCCAATATCGTGGCGCCATTAAGCGCCGTCTTTTTCTGGCAAAAGTTCACAGTGAGATTCAGAACTGCTTGCCCGCCACTGAAATCATCCATGAGGATGATCCTGGACAGCCAGCGGGCATGGTCGTTTTATCTGCTCCTGATCCAGAAAATAGCGGACTCATTCATCTGCAGATCGAATGTAAGTCAGACCTGGCACAAAGCGACAAACTCCACCTGAGTAAGGTAGATGGGCCCGCATTACAACTAGGGAAACTGCCATATTCCCTGATTGAAATTTAATCAGGCATATTATTGCTATGTGCCTCATTTTATTTGCCTGGAAATCACACCCTAAATACCCTTTGGTGGTTGCCGCCAATCGGGACGAGTTTTATGAGCGTAATACTGCCGGTATTGCGTGGTGGCCAGAGCACCCAAATATTTTGGCTGGACGCGATCAAGCCGATGTGATTGGTAGTCCTGGAACGTGGCTAGGCCTGACTAAACATGGTCGATTCTCTGCCCTGACAAATGTTCGTTCTGCGGCTGAGAAAAAACCTGATGCCAGGACACGTGGCGAGTTACCCCTGATGTACTTATCGAGCGCAGATAGGCCTGATCATTTTGTTGAAAAACACAGCAAACGTTTTGATCAATACAACGGCTTTAATTTGTTAATGGCCGATCTTAGCGACCCCAGTAACGCAGAAATGCATTGGGTTAGTAATCGCGTAGTGATGGGCAAATCCGTGCGGCCTCGTAAAACATATCCAACTCAATCCCTAAACCCAGGGGTATATGGCCTGTCCAATGCCATGCTCGATACACCTTGGCCCAAGGTTAACCATCGTATTGCTGCGTTTGCCCAAACGCTCGCCATGGATAGTGGTCATTTAAAGAACTCTGATCAGTATTTGCATTTACTGGCTGATGATCACGAAGCTCCCGAGAAAGAATTGCCCAATACAGGTGTGAGCCTCGAGTGGGAAAAAGCACTGTCTGCTGCATTTATTCGGACTCAACACTACGGCACCCGCTCGAGTACAGTGCTGCGCGTTCGTAATGATGGTAATTACGAAGTGGTGGAACGCCGCTTTGATGCAAATGGCGTCATTGCGCACGATGTGATTACTGGCAATTTGATCGGATCCGCCTGGGCGAATTACTCGGTTTAACTCCATGGCATTTCCGTTACAGGGTGAAGACACCTGTCAGCATCTCTTACCCACCCCCCTACCCAACCCTTATTGGATCGGCTTTACGGATAATCTTGCACGTGAACTCGGGATTGCGTTAGACGCATCTGGTTTACCTAAAGATCCACGTTGGTTAGAGGTTCTAAGTGGAAATACCTTAGAAGCAAATGAGCATCGCTTTATTGACCCCATCGCAACTGTGTATAGCGGTCATCAATTTGGTGTCTGGGCAGGCCAGCTGGGCGATGGTCGTGCGATTCTTCTGGGAGATCTAGCGGGATATGAAGTTCAGTTAAAGGGCTCAGGCATCACCCCTTACTCACGCATGGGAGATGGACGAGCAGTTTTGCGCTCCTCGATACGGGAATTTTTATGCAGCGAAGCGATGCACGCTCTTGGCATACCAACGAGTCGTGCACTAGCGGTTACTGGATCAAAGAAGCCGGTCATGCGAGAGACCTTGGAGACCGCGGCAGTCTGCACCCGTCTTGCCCCCAGCTTTATCCGTGTGGGTCATTTCGAGCATTTTGCCGCAGCACGCTCAATCGAGCATCTCACCGCCCTTGCGAACTATTTACTCGAGTATCACTATCAAGACTGCAGGTCTGCTAAAGATCCGTATCTAGCCTTGTTTATAGCAATCAGTGAACGGACTGCCAATCTTGTTGCACAGTGGCAAGCAGTCGGTTTTTGCCATGGAGTTTTGAACAGTGACAATATCAGCGCACTTGGCTTAACAATTGATTACGGCCCCTTTGGATTTTTGGATCGATTTCAGATGGACCATATTTGTAATCACAGCGACTCCCAAGGGCGCTATGCCTACCATCGGCAACCACAAATCATGCATTGGAATATGGCTTGTTTAGCCGGTGCGATGCTACCCTTATTAGAACCACGCTATGGTAGCGAGGATGCTCAAAAACATTTACAAGAAGCCTTAGAAGAATTTCCAACAATTTATCGTGCTGCATGGTTGCGTCAATTTAGATCAAAGCTTGGTTTATTCCGGGAAGATGATGGCGATTTGCATTTAGCAGAATCTCTTTTGCAATTGATGCACGATAATCGCGTCGACTTTACTAATACATTTAGAGCCCTTGCTCATCTCAATCGTAATCAGCTCATTCAATCGAATGGCCTGCGCGACCACTTCCTCAATCGCGAGGCATTTGATCGCTGGATGCAATCGTATGCCGATCGTATTGCCCAAGAGGGCCATTCTGATCATGAGCGTCAAGAACAGATGCTGAGGGTCAATCCCAAATTTATCTTGCGCAATTACTTAGCCCAAGCAGCAATTGAGAAGGCGCAGAATGATGATTTCTCTGAGGTAAAACGACTATTAGTCATCTTACAGAATCCATACGCAGAGCAATCTGAGTATGAGACGTATGCAGCCCCTCCCCCTCCCGAACTAGAGAATATTGAGCTTAGCTGCTCCTCCTAATCCTTCTTTACAATCATAAGTATGACTAAATCAGACGATCAGTACCGTCAGGAACTCAGCGACATCGAATATCGGGTCACTCGCCAAGCTGCAACCGAACCGCCCTTCTCTGGCCGCTATTGGGATCATTGGGATCAAGGCACCTACCGCTGCTTGTGTTGCGATACCCCTCTTTTTATCTCCTCCACCAAATTTGATGCAGGTTGTGGCTGGCCCAGTTATCACACCCCCTTTAATGCAGAAGTCATTAGCGAGCATCGTGATACTACCTATGGCATGATCCGTACTGAAGTGCGTTGCTCCAAATGTGATGCCCACCTCGGTCATGTATTTGACGATGGGCCCCTCCCCACTGGATTGCGCTATTGCATTAATTCTGCATCGCTGCGTTTTGAGCCTAGTGGTAATGCCAAGTTGGATAACGCATCATGATGAAATTTTTCTTTGACTTATTTCCAGTCATTCTTTTCTTTGTTGCATTCAAACTCGCCGATATTTATGTGGCTACATTGGTAGCGATTGTTGCCACCATTGCGCAAATTGTCTGGCTAATGGCAAGACGAAAGAAAGTAGAAGGAATGCAATGGGCTAGCCTGATCCTCATTGTTGTTTTTGGGGGTCTCACCATTTTGCTTAAGGATAAGACCTTTATTCAGTGGAAGCCTACTATCTTGTATTGGCTATTTGCAGCTGTCCTATTTTTTAGTGCTCAGTTCTTTCGAAAAAACTGGATCCAAACTGTTATGGGCAAACAAATTACCCTAAAGCCTGATAGTCCAAAATCTATTTGGCTAAAACTTAATCATGCTTGGGCGCTCTTTTTCTTTTTCATGGGTGTGCTGAATTTATATGTGGCCTATACCTTCTCTGAAAATATCTGGGTCAACTTCAAGCTATTTGGTGGCATTGGCCTGTTGATTGCTTTTGTAATCGCCCAAGGATTGTGGTTAAGTCGTTATATGGATGCAGAGCAATCATGAACACCAATCAAGCGCGTATTGTGCAATTTGAGACAGCATTACAGGCTTGCCTTAAGCCATCGCATTTGGCGATAGAGGATGAGAGTCATCTGCATGCGGGTCATGCTGGGGCAGCAAGTGGTGGCGGACATTTTCGGATCACCCTTACAGCAGATGCATTTACAGGCCTTAGTCGTGTAGCCCGCCATCGCCTGGTCTATGAAGCCCTGGATCCCTATATTCCCTCCGAAATTCATGCGCTAGCAATTCATGCCTTGGCACCAAATGAGTCATAATCCCAGCTTACCCTTTTATCTAACCCAATCCTTCCCTTATGCAGAATTCTAAGAAAATCATTATTGCCCTCTCCTTTGTTTTTGGATGCTCAGGAGCATTGGCTCAAAATGCTGCCATCGTTAACGGCAAACCAATTCCCAAGGCACAGCTTGATCGCTTGATTAAGAACTCTGGTCAATCTCCAACCGACCCCAAAATCCGCGAGCAAGGCCGTGAGTTATTGATAACTCGCGAACTCATCATCCAGGAGGCGGATAAACGGGGTGTTACTCAGAAAGAAGAAGTTAAGGATCAAATGGAGCAGGCGCGATTAGGTGTTTTGGTTTCTGCCCTATTTGAGGATTACATCGATAAAGGTGGCATTACTGACGATGATTACAAAGCCGCATACGAGTCCGTCAAGAATCAATTTGGTGGTAAAGAATATAAAGTACGTCATATCTTGGTTGAGAAAGAATCTGAGGCTAAAGCATTAATCGCAAAGATTAAAGCAGGCGCTAAGTTTGAAGATGTTGCAAAAGCAAACTCCAAAGATCCAGGCTCAGCTCCAAATGGTGGCGATCTTGATTGGGTTAGCGACAAAGCTCTGGTCCCGGAGTTTTCCAAAGCAATGGTTGCTCTGAAAAAAGGACAAATGACTGATAAACCAGTCAAAACTCAGTTTGGTTGGCACATCATACAACTTGAGGATGTGCGTGACGTTAAGGTCCCCACCTTGGCAGAGCTAAAGGATCAACTCAAGCAAATGTTGATGCAAGATCAAGCTTGGCAAAAGGCTAAGTTTGCTGAAATGATGAAAAAGATTCGTGAGAAGGCTCGCATTGAGTAATATGATTTTGCATACCATGCTACGAGTGGGTGATATTGCCCGCTCGGTAGATTTTTATACGCGCGTATTGGGCATGAACTTATTGCGCACCACCAATCGTGAGGAACAGAAATATTCCTTAGCATTTGTTGGATTTGGACGTGGCAATGAAGATGGTCAAGCTGAAATTGAGCTCACCTATAACTACGGTGTTAGCCAATATGATCATGGCAGCGCCTATGGTCATATTGCGATTGGGGTGCCTGATGTTTATAAAGCCTGTGAAGACATTGCTGCTGCTGGCGGCAATATCACCCGCCCTGCTGGCCCCGTTCAAGGTGGCAAAACCATTATTGCTTTCATTACCGATCCTGACGGATATAAGATCGAACTAATTCAACGTTAGTTCTCAATGAGCCAAGAACCTGGTCTCGAGATTCGGGTCATTCCTAGGCTCGCCAACATTCCTGTAGCCGATTGGAATCGCATTTTGCCCAGTGACGCTGGCCCTTTTATGCAGCATTCTTTTTTAAGTCTTCTAGAAGAAACGAATTGTGTTTGTACAGCTACCGGCTGGGAACCAGCCCACTTAGCACTATATGGCAAAAACGATGAATTATTAGGAGTGATGCCGCTTTATTTAAAGACGCATTCCTACGGTGAATATGTCTTTGATTGGTCTTGGGCAGAGGCCTATAGTCAGCATGGGTTGGCATATTACCCAAAAGCCTTATCGGCCATTCCATTTACACCAGCCACTGGCTCGCGCCTTCTCGCTCAATCGGACTTACATCGACAGTTATTAGTTCAGGGTCTTGTGCAATTCCTGGAAAAGCTTCAACTCTCATCGGCCCATGTTCTCTTTCCAAGAACAGAAGATGCATGTTTATTATCTGAATTGGGATTTATGCGACGCGATTCGGTGCAATTCCATTGGCACAATCGTGATTATTCTGATTTTGATCAGTTCTTAGCTAGTCTAACGATGAAGCGGCGCAAGAATATTCGCCGGGAACGCAAACAGGTTCGCGATGCTGGAATCACCTTTCGTCATATCCCCGGTTCAGAAATGAGTGAAGAGGACGTACTTTTTTTCTATCGCTGCTATTCCAACACCTATCGCGCGCACCACTCCACACCTTACCTAAATCAAGTGTTCTTCCAACAATGGGTTAAGGCTATGCCTGACTCATTGCACTTCATTGTTGCCATCCGCAATGAACAGCCAATTGCCTCTGCCCTATTGGTTGTTGATCAAGCGAATCGCAAAGCGTATGGGCGCTACTGGGGCTGTCTCGAGCAACACCCCTGTCTGCATTTTGAGACTGCTTTCTACCAAGCCATTGAGTACTGCATTACTCAAGGGATTCAGGTTTTAGAAGGTGGCGCTCAGGGTGAACATAAGATGGCTAGAGGTTTCATGCCCAGCACAGTATTCTCCTACCATTACCTCAGCGATCAACGCTTTGCTGATGCCGTGGAACGCTTTCTAGAGCGAGAACGCATGGGTATCGGTCAATATCTCGATGAGCTTGCCGAGCATAACCCCTTGCGGCAAGAGAAGATTGTGCTAGGGCTCGGTGAAAATACTCAGAATGCGCTAAAGTAGCTTATGTCTGACGCTCAATCAAATTCTGCCGCTGGCGCTAACTCCATACTGATTGGTGATGCGGATTCTGACTCTCCATGCATCGGAATTTGCTCAACTCTTTTTGATGAGATCTGCAAGGGATGTGGTCGCACAGCCCTGGAGGTTAGCAATTGGGTATTTATGAGCCCAGAAGAAAAACAAGCTGTCTGGGCCCGAATACAGGCGGAGGGTACAGCAATGCGCTTTACCCGCGAGCAAAAGAGTTAACCAGTAAGCGCCTGACTGCGTAAGTACTCCTCATAAGTACCCGAGTAGTCATTAATCGTACCGTCGTTCTTAATCTCGAGGATACGATTTGCAAGTGCAGATACAAACTCGCGATCATGTGAGACAAAAATTAAGGTTCCTTCAAATTTCTCCAAAGCAATCTGCAAGCTTTCAATGGATTCCATATCCATATGGTTCGTTGGCTCGTCCATCGCTAAGACATTGTGTTTTTGGAGCATCAATTTGCCCCAAATTAATCGGCCCTTCTCACCACCGGATACAACCTTCACAGACTTACCGATCTCATCACCCGAGAACAATAAACGCCCTAAGATACCTCGAACAACCTGGTCATCGTCACCTGCTTTGCGCCACTGAGTCATCCATTCAAATAAGGTCTCTTCTTTAGGAAAGCATTCGCTTGTATCTTGCGGCATTACTCCGACATTGGCATTCTCTGCCCACTTCACATC
>JAIXPN010000064.1 GCA_027486235.1 Burkholderiaceae bacterium | reverse complement strand
ATAAGTTAACTCCAGGATTAACAGGCTGGGCGCAAGTCAATGGCCGCGATGAATTATCTATTCCAGTTAAGGTGAAATATGACGTGGAGTATCTCCAAAAGCAGTCTTTTTGGTTTGACATGAAGATATTGGGCCTAACATTCTTAAAGGTAATCCGGCGAGCTGGAGTTTCTCATTAAATGGGGGTTAGCAACACATTAGCTCCATTTTATCCTCCATATATGACCTCTCAAGATGGTCTTTAAGTAATAATTTATTACTTTGAGTCTGTTTTTAGATGTATGTAGTTAATTTACATCATGAAAACCATTAATAAATATACGGCTCCAAATGTGGCTACATAATTTATAATTATTTTTTGATGTCAATATCCGCTACCAAACAGTCACTCTTAAACTTGCCTCGCTTCATAAAGCGCGGCTTGGTGATATTTAGCGATACGCTTATTTGTGTATTGAGCGTTTGGCTTGCATTTGGGCTTCGCTTAGATCAGTGGGGATACTTTCAGAATCAGCAGTGGGTAGTCTTTCTTGTCGCCTTTGGTTTTGCACTTCCCCTCTTTGTTTCTTTTGGTTTGTATCGGGCTATCTTTAGGTATGTAGGCACAGCTGCTTTTATATCCCTTACACGCGTTTTTGCTATTTATACAGGCTTGTTTTTTGCTGTTTTAACACTCTATGGAGTAGATGGCGTACCTAGATCGATCGGCGTTATTCAGCCTATACTGCTGTTCATCGGGATTGGTGCCAGCCGTTATTTTGTGCGCCATTGGTTAGGCGACATCAATAATATCCAAAAAGTATTTCACCGAGCCCAGCCGATTGCCTTGATTTATGGGGCTGGTTCTGCCGGTCGTCAATTGGCATCTGGTTTAACTAGTAATAAGGATATGCTGGTTAAGGGTTTTATAGATGATGATCGCCATATTCAGGGAAGTACGATCAACGGAATCTCTGTATACCCCAATACTGGCCTGGAAGACTTAATCCAACGGCTTGAAGTTACTGATGTACTTCTAGCCATTCCTTCCGCAAATCAAGAGCGCAGAAGTCAAATTATTGCTTCATTAAATGGATGTGGAGTCCGCGTTCGTACTTTGCCGGGACTCCTCGATCTTGCTGCTGGCCGGGTCAGAATATCGGACTTGCATTATTTAGATATGAATGACCTGTTAGGTAGAGCAGTGGTTCCGCCAGAAGTAGGACTGTTAGAAAAAAACATTCTAAGTCAAGTGGTTTTGGTGACCGGAGCTGGCGGCTCCATTGGTAGTGAGCTGTGCCGTCAAATTATTAAGTTTTCCCCTAAATCCTTAATTCTGATTGATAGTAGCGAACACGCCCTCTACCTAATTCATGAAGAATTAAAGCGGGCTCTTATTGGCCTTGAGGATGAAAGTTTGGTTGGTGACAGGGATGATCCCGCTTATTCTCCTTCTAATTCTGTATTGCCTATCCAGTTGGTGCCCTGCTTAGCTTCAGTACGTGATAGCGATTTGTTGCTAAAGATCCTTAAGACTCATAAACCGGATACAGTCTTTCATGCGGCAGCATACAAACATGTGCCACTAGTAGAGCAAAATCCTGCTGAGGGCATTCGGAACAATGTGTTTGGTACTTTGATCTGTGCACAGGTTAGTGTAGAGTGCGGCGTCAGCAATTTTATTTTAGTGAGTACCGATAAGGCCGTTAGGCCAACCAATGTGATGGGTGCCAGTAAACGCATCGCTGAATTGGTTTTGCAGGCATTGGCAGAGGTTTCCGCTAAAGGTGATCACTCAACCAATTTTTCGATGGTCAGATTTGGTAATGTGTTGGGCTCCTCAGGATCGGTTGCTCCGCTATTTACTGCTCAAATTGCCGCTGGCGGCCCCATTACACTGACTCATCCTGAGGTAACGCGGTATTTCATGACCATACCTGAGGCGGCGCAGTTGGTCATTCAGGCCAGTGCAATGGCAGAAGGGGGCGATGTTTTTGTATTGGATATGGGTGAGCCAGTCCGCATCTACGATTTGGCTGTCAAGATGGTGTATTTATCAGGCCTATTGGTCAAGGATGAAGTCCATCCCCATGGCGATATTGAGATTAAGGTCACTGGCCTGCGCCCAGGAGAAAAGCTCTATGAAGAGCTCCTGATTGGTGATGATCCACAGCCAACGCCACACCCCAAAATTATGAAGGCCCATGAGGAATTTCTGTCTTGGGTTGAGTTACAGCAAGAGCTTGAAAAGCTCAATCTTGCCCTAGTAGCATGTGATGTACAGTTGATCAGAGAAATGCTAAAAAAGTTAGTGCCTGGCTACCAGCCCAATAGCGATGCAGTTAATTGGAGCGGGGGGGGGGATTTCCTAAACCATGAGCGCCCCATTTAAGCCTAATGTTTGCAACAGATCTTGATGCACTTCTAAATTGATGGTGGATCACAGGGAGTAATCCACCCTTTCCTACACCGATTTCTGCCTTTACTGACAGCCAATCTGCCTAGAGCTAGCTAAGCTCAGGTTTT
>JAIXPN010000146.1 GCA_027486235.1 Burkholderiaceae bacterium | reverse complement strand
CGACGTTTTTCCCATTCGGGGCCCCAAAAGGCTTCAATCGGGGCGGGCTCATAGGACTTTGCTAGTTTTGCTAAGTCTGGATTGCTAGCGATATCAGGTTTTTGTGGAGGATTTTGAGCGTTTGACATAAGAGGCAAATTATAATTGGGACGATGCATGCCGATTTACTCGAGAACCTCAATCCCGAACAGCGGGAAGCAGTTACCCTCCCACCTGATGATATAAATGGTCGCGCTCAATCAGCGTTGATTCTGGCAGGTGCAGGCAGCGGCAAAACGCGCGTTTTGACCACCCGGATTGCGTGGCTCATTCAAACGGGGCAAATATCACCGATCGGGATCTTGGCGGTAACCTTTACTAACAAAGCGGCCAAAGAAATGTTGACCCGCTTGGGGGCTATGCTGCCCATCAATACTCGCGGTATGTGGGTTGGCACTTTTCATGGACTCTGTAACCGCTTATTACGAGCCCACCACCGCGATGCTGGCTTGCCATCGACCTTTCAGATTCTGGATACCCAAGATCAACTCTCAGCCATCAAGCGCTTATTAAAAAGTCTCAATATCGATGATGAGAAATTCCCGCCACGCCAATTGCAGTATTTCATTGCGAATGCAAAGGAGAGGGGTAAACGAGCCAAGGATTTGGATCCGGGCGATGATTTTGAAGCGAAGATGATTCAGCTGTATGAGGCTTATGATGCCCAGTGTCAACGTGAGGGAGTTTGTGATTTCTCTGAGCTCCTATTGCGCACTTATGAGTTGCTGAAGCACAATGAGATCATCCGAGCTCATTATCAGGAACGCTTTAAGCACATATTGATCGATGAGTTTCAGGACACTAATGCATTGCAGTATGCATGGCTCAAACTATTATCCGGTTATGGACAACATCACTCAACTAGTGCGCTCTTTGCCGTCGGCGATGACGATCAAAGTATTTATGCATTTCGAGGAGCCGATGTTGAGAACATGCGCCTTTATGAAAAGCAATATAAGCCGGTAACCGTAAAGCTGGAGCAGAACTACCGCTCGCACGGGCATATTCTGGATGCTGCCAATCACTTAATTGCTCACAATGTCGAGCGACTGGGAAAAAATCTTCGCACCGAAGCTGGATATGGTGAGCCCGTCCGAATTTATGAGGCAGCTAGCGATGGCATGGAGAGCGCATGGCTGATTGACGAGATTAAAGCATTGGTTCGTGGCGGCATGAGTCGCAGCGAGATTGCAATCCTGTATCGTAGTAATGCCCAATCACGAATAATTGAGCACGGACTCTTTTCAGCCAATATTCCGTACCGTGTCTATGGAGGTCTACGCTTCTTTGAGCGCGCTGAGATTAAACATGCCCTAGCGTATATGCGCCTCTTAGAGAACCCAAATGACGACACATCATTTGCCCGTGTCGTTAATTTTCCAACTCGCGGTATTGGTGCTAGGTCCTTGGAAGCATTACAAGATGCCGCCAAATTACATCAGTGCTCATTCTATGCGGCAGCCTCTTTTATCGAGGGAAAGGCTGGTTCAAGCATTGCAGGTTTTGTGCGCTTAATTGAGCACCTGCGTGATGCAACCAAACACAATACCTTGCCAGAAACCGTCGAGTATGTCATTCAGCATAGTGGCTTAATTCAGCATTACTTAAGTGAGCGCGAGGGACAAGATCGCGTTGAGAACTTGCAAGAGTTAATTAACGCAGCTACTGCCTTTGTGGCCGAAGAGGGATATGGACAAGATGTGCAAGCGGCTACGCCACCGAGCGTCGATCAAGCTGGGGTTGAGGATATCTCCCCGCTGGCCGGATTTCTTGCGCACGCTTCCTTGGAGGCGGGTGACAATCAAGCCGAAGCGGGTCAGGATGCCATTCAACTCATGACCGTACATTCGGCTAAGGGTTTGGAGTTCTCAGCGGTATTCATGACTGGTTTGGAAGAAGGCCTCTTCCCACATGAAAATAGTATCTCTGAAGCCCATGGATTGGAAGAAGAGAGGCGCCTCATGTATGTAGCGATAACGCGAGCAAAAGATCGACTCTACTTATCCCATACTCAATCTCGTATGTTGCATGGTCAGGTGCGCTACAACATGCCATCTCGATTTCTGGATGAATTACCTGCGGAGAATGTGAAGTACCTCACGCCGAAAGCAAAAGATGCCCGTTGGGGTGGTAGTTCTTGGCAGAAAAGTGCAAGCCCAAAACAATATAGCGGGGATAGTATTGATCAAGCATGGTGGAGTGGTGATGATGTGCCTGTACGTGATGACACCAATCAAAACACGAATGCCATTGTGACTAGCGCGAAGCAGCTAGAGCAGAATAAAAAAAGGGGTCATGCATTTCGGGTTGGACAAGAGGTCTTTCATACCAAGTTTGGTGAAGGCAGAGTTACCGGGCTGGAGGGGGAGGGCCCTGATGCTAGAGCGCAAGTCAACTTCAAGCGCCATGGTGCCAAATGGCTGCAGCTATCGATCGCTAAGTTGGTGGCGGTGTAGATCAGTATCTAAATCATCAATTTATTTGAAAACTAAGAGTTCTTTACACCACCATGCTTTTTAATTAGATTAGCTAATTCTTTGTTTGAAATGAAATCATTATCGTCGGCTTCCTTCAATGCTGACTGAATTTCTGCCACTTGGAAATTACTAGAATTAAGTTTGTCGCTAGTTAAAAGAATTTTTTTTAATAAATTTATAAGCCACATAAATTATTTTTCATTTTAATTAGGCAACTGTTCTACATCATTCCCAGTAAAGCATCCCTTCCAGGTGGCAAAGAAAGAGCAATACATGACCGTGAGCCCTGCCATTGAGAGAGGGGCAACAACAAAGGATGCGTACTGACTTAATCCAAGCACGTCCATCAGCATCCCAAGAATTAATGGGATTGCAATGAGAGCCACACTCCAAATGGTGATGTAATAAAAAAAGGCGCCTTTATTG
>JAIXPN010000162.1 GCA_027486235.1 Burkholderiaceae bacterium | reverse complement strand
TACCCTATTTGCCTTTAGCTCTGAAAACTGGCGTAGACCTCCCGAAGAGGTTGGATTTCTTACTAAGTTGTTTCTGAAGTCTTTGAGAAAAGAAGTTGCTCGTCTGGCAGAAAACAATATTCGTTTAAAGATGATTGGCGATCTGAGTCGTTTTGGTTCCGCGATTACAGAGATGGTTGAGTTCTCAGAGGAAAAAACCAAAGACTGTAAGCGTTTAACTCTAACAATCGCCGCTAACTATGGTGGTCGTTGGGATATTTTGCAAGCCATGCAAAAGGTATTAGTAGCCAATCCGAATCTGAAGCCTGAAGAGCTTACTGAGTCTATGCTTTCTCCTCATTTATCCATGGCGTATGCACCAGAACCTGATTTATTTATTCGGACAGGTGGTGAGCAACGGGTCAGCAATTTTCTGCTTTGGCAACTCGCCTATACCGAGCTTTATTTCACAGATACCTTATGGCCGGACTTTGATGTAAGTCACCTACAAGATGCGTTTGCTTGGTATGCCCAGCGTGAGCGACGGTTCGGTCGAACCAGCGCTCAATTGACCGACCAAACTAATACAATGCCTTTAAGCGACGCTGTCTAGCCCGAATGTTAAAGACACGGGTAATTACAGCTGTCTTGATGTTGGCAATTCTGCTGCCTGTTTTATTTCTACTACCTCCCATTTATCTATCTGCTCTTTTTTTCATGATGCTGGTCGCAGCAGCATGGGAGTGGAGTCGATTGATTGCCCCTAATGCAGATCGTTCAGCTTATATTTATGCCTTGATTTGCGCAGTGATTGTAATTTTCTTATGGCTTAGCGCAGAACCCTCCATTGAAATCGCACTTTTAAGTATTGCAATCGCCTTCTGGGTGTTTGGCATGCCCTTCATGCTCTCCCAAGGCTTGCATCTCTCTTTGTCGCGCTGGCGCCTCGTATTGAGTGTTTTGGGATTTATTGTTTTGCCATCGACCTGGCTATCCTTGGATGTCTTGCGAGAAATCGGTCTCCTTTGGTTGCTAAGCGCCATGATCCTGGTGTGGCTTGCTGATATTGGCGCTTATTTTGTTGGCAGAGCAATTGGTAAAAGAAAGCTTGCCAGTCAAATAAGTCCGGGCAAGTCTCTAGAGGGCGCCCTTGGTGGGCTGGTGCTTTGTTTGATTTATGCCATCCTGTGTTCCTACTATTTTTTGCCTAACGAGACCTTATTTGGTGCATGGCAGGCCCAATGGGGTTGGGGAGCGATGCTAGCAATGACAGCCGTATTGGTGCTCTTTAGCGTTCTAGGAGATTTGTTTGAGTCGCAGTTAAAGCGCTTGGCAAGGGTCAAAGACAGCAGCAATCTCTTGCCAGGTCATGGTGGATTTCTTGATCGTGTTGATGCTTTATTACCCGTAATGCCTTTGGTGACTTTATTCTCGATAATGGTAAGGGCTTAAAGCTCGCTATGGCAAAACATATATGACCAATTCCTTACAAAAACGCCGTTTATGTATCTTGGGTTCGACCGGATCGATCGGTATGAACACTCTAGATGTTGTTCGTGTGCATCCAGAGCAATTTAAGGTGGTCGCCTTAACTGCGGGTAAGCAAACGGATCGCTTGGCTGAGCAATGCATTGAGTTTAAGCCTGCTATTGCAGTACTGCATAGCGTTGATGATGCTAAAGCTCTTAGCGCTCTTTTAGAGGGTAAGGGTTTATCAACTAAAGTCCTATATGGTCAAGAGGGTTTAATCGCATCAGTATCGGATAGTGATTGCGATACGGTAATGGCAGCGATTGTTGGGGCTGCTGGACTTTTGCCTACATTGCAAGCTGCCCAGTTAGGTAAACGGGTATTGCTTGCTAACAAAGAAGCCTTGGTGATGTCGGGCGATATCTTTATGAATGCTGCGCGTGAGGCTGGAGCGGAGTTGTTGCCAATCGATAGTGAGCACAATGCAATCTTTCAGTGCCTACCCCCACAGTTTATGAGTGCAAACTCAACCCCAAAGGTAAAAGAGCTTTTGGGGGTGGAGGAGATTTGGTTAACTGCATCGGGCGGTCCCTTTAGAAACACACCCATTGATAATTTGGTCAACATCACCCCAGATGAAGCGTGTGCCCATCCAAACTGGGTGATGGGACGAAAGATTTCAGTGGACTCTGCGACGATGATGAACAAGGGTTTGGAGGTAATTGAGGCCCATTGGTTATTTGATATTCCTCTCGAGAAAATAAAGGTATTGATTCATCCGGAGAGCGTGGTTCATTCGATGGTGCGTTATCGTGATGGCTCGGTGATGGCGCAGCTAGGCCAGCCAGATATGAGAACCCCAATTGCGTATGGTTTGGCCTGGCCTCATCGAATTGATGCAAGGGTTGCACCATTGAACTTAACGCAATTATCTGGCTTACATTTTATGGAACCAGATTTAAAGCGCTTCCCCTGTTTAGCCCTTGCTTTTGCAGCAGCCAAGCAGGGTGGTACTAGTCCAACAGTATTAAATGCTGCCAATGAAATCGCGGTAGCGGCATTTTTGGAAGGTAAATTACCTTATCTCAAAATAGCACACGTGGTGGAAAAAACACTCAATCAACTGACTAGCCAAAAAGCGCGATCCCTTGATGATGTGTTGGAGTTTGATCGCAAGGCCCGTGAGGTCGCAGCTCAACATATTAGGCAGGGTTAGTTTTGGAAGCGTTAGCAACCCTGATTTATTTCTTGGTCACCATCGGAATTTTGGTGAGTTTTCACGAGTTCGGACATTATGCTGCTGCTCGTTTATGTGGTGTAAAAGTTTTGCGCTTTGCTGTTGGTTTTGGTAAGCCATTGTTTACTTTCAAATCCAAATCTCAGACCGAATGGGTGATCGCAGCAATCCCCTTGGGGGGGTATGTAAAGCTAATGGATGGGCGCGATTCTGAGCAATCGATTACTGCCGAAGATCAGGTTTACGCATTTGATACCCAGCCTTTATGGCAAAGGTCTTTTATTGTTGCGGCTGGGCCACTGGCAAATTTTCTACTAGCCATTTTGTTGTTGGCATTTATCTATATCAACGGAGTCCCACAGCTTCCTGCTCAGATTAAGGCCCCCGCAGTGCAAACTCTCGCTGATCAATTGGACATGGAGGCGGGTGATGAAATTTTGGCCTGGAAGGCAGAGGGCGCAGAGGAATTTATTCCAATTGTGAGTTGGAATGATTTGCGCTGGCGATTATTAGACGCCATTACTGCAGAAGAGGGATTTTCCTTAGAACTTGAGTCCGAGTCTGGTGAGAAGCATATCGTTGAATTCAAGGCGGAGAGCTTACCCCGCCTTACGCCAGATTCAGACCCATTTGCGCGTTTGGGTATTTTGCCGATGCCGGGTAAAAATCAACAAGGCGAGTCTACCTGGTTTGAGCTTAAATTAGATCCTATTGACGCCCTTGTTTATGCCGGCGAACGGGTTTGGTTAATTACCAAGGTATCGACACGCATGATGATTGGATTGGTCACTGGCTCGACCTCGCTTAAGCAGTTGAGCGGGCCTATTAGCATTGCTGATATGGCGGGTAAATCGGCGCAATTTGGCTGGCAGTCCTTTCTATCCTTTTTGGCCCTTTTGAGTATCAGTATTGGCTTACTTAATTTAGTGCCTTTGCCCATGCTTGACGGCGGTCAGCTCCTGTATGATGCATGGGAGTTGGTCTCTGGAAAACGTTTGTCGCTTGAGCTGCAGGGCATTTTCCAGAAATTCGGCTTTATAGTAATAATCGCCCTTACCATTTTTGCAGTGTTTAATGATTTACAACGATTCTTTCCGTCTTAATGTTAAGTACTAAACAAGTCCCCTCAGCGTATTTAAGGCAAGCGTTGCATTTGCTTTGCTTGGCATGCTTGATACTGGTTTTGCAAATAAAACCTCTTCACGCGGCCGAGCCATTTGTGGTCAAAGACATTCGGGTAGAGGGTTTGCAACGCGTTGAGCCCGGTACAGTATTTAGTTATTTACCAGTGCAGGTTGGCGAACGTTTTACAGATGAAAAAGCTGCTGAGTCAATTAAGGCCTTGTATGCTACTGGCTTTTTTAGGGACGTACAAATTCAAGCCCAAGGCGATGTCTTAATTGTGATCGTAGATGAGCGTCCAACCATCTCGCGTATTGAGTTCACAGGGATGAAAGAATTTGATCAAGAGGTGGTGCGTAAATCCTTGCGTACCGTGGGCGTGGCTGATGCCCGTTTTTATGACAAAGCCCTAATTGATAAGGCTGAGCAAGAGTTAAAACGGCAGTATGTTAGTAAGGGCTTGTTTGCTGCAGAGGTTGTCACTACAGTGACCCCTGGAGCGCGTAATCAAGTTGCGATTTTTTTCAACATTGATGAGGGGCCGGTCTCCAAAATTAAAGAAATTAATTTCATTGGAAATAAAGTATTTAGTGAAAGTACTTTGCGTGGTGAGATGCAATTGCAAACGGGCGGTTGGTTATCCTGGTACTCCAAAGATAATCTCTATTCAAAGCAAAAACTCACCGCTGATCTAGAAACTATCCGTTCGTATTACCTAAACCGTGGTTATTTAGAGTTTGTGATTGAGTCGACTCAAGTTTCCATTACGCCCGACAAGAAAGATATTTATCTCACTATCAGTATTCGTGAGGGTAATAAATTTACGATTAAGAATATTAGTTTGGCTGGCGAGTTATTGGGCAAAGAGAAAGAGCTCCAGTCTTTATTAACTGTTAAGCCGGGTCAAACTTTCTCTTCGGCCAAATTAGCTGAGAGCACCAAGGCGATTGCTGAGAAATTGGGTTCCTATGGGTATGCTTTTGCTGTCATTAATCCACAACCCGATATTAGGCGGGACTTAAATGAGGTTGACATTACCTTAGTGGTGGAGGCTGGGCGACGCGTTTATGTTCGTAAGGTAGAAATTACCGGTAATGCAAAGACTCGTGATTTGGTGATTCGGCGAGAAATGCGCCAGTTTGAGAGTTCGTGGTTTGATAGTGAAAAAATCCGCATATCCAAAGAGCGTATTAACCGAACTGGTTATGTTAAGGATACCGAGATTACAACCGCTGACGTTCCGGGCTCTCCCGATCAGATGGACGTGAACGTGAAGGTCGAAGAAAAGCCCACAGGAGCTCTCTCAATTGGAGCAGGATTCTCATCCACCGAGAAGTTAATTTTATCTGCTGGTATCAACCAAGAAAACGCTTTTGGAACAGGAACGAGTATTGGATTGAACTTCTCACTTGGAAAGATTAATCAATCCCTTGCTCTTTCTCAATATGATCCGTATTTTACGGAGGATGGAATCAGTCGGTATACCGATTTGTTTTATCGCTCCAGTAAGCCACTCTATTACGTCGGCGACCCTGATTACCAAATTAAATCATTTGGCTCCAACTTGAAATTTGGCGTTCCTTATACAGAAGTAGATCGAGTATTTTTTGGGACCGGCATTGAGTTATTTGATATCTATGTGACCCAAAATACACCTCAGCCCTATCAAACCTATGTTCAGGACTGGGGGCAGACAATTCCTAGTCGCTTACAAACTTATAATATTCCCGCAAATGTCGGCTGGGCGCGCGATGGTCGTGATAGTGCTTTGATTCCTTCAAAAGGATCCCTGCAAAGACTTTCTGCCGAGGTTGGTACACCCTTGGGAAATTTGTTGTATTACCAGTTAAATGCCCAATACCAGCAATATCATTCGTTCTCTAAGGGAAACATCTTGTCCTTCAATGGTGAAATCGGTTATGGAGAAGCATACGGTAGTAAGCCATACCCCATCACCAAAAACTATTTTGTGGGTGGCATTGGCTCAGTGAGAGGCTATGCACCTGGATCATTAGGTCCAAAGTATTTCAATACTACTACGGGTACTTGGTTGCCAACCGGCGGCCAATCGAAAATTGTCACGAACGTCGAATATACTTTCCCAGTGCCTGGATCCGGGGTGGATAAGACCCTCCGCCTTTTCACTTTTGCCGACGGAGGCAATGCCTTCCAAGATATTAACTTGGTTCTGCGCTATTCCTATGGGGTAGGTTTATCATGGATATCACCCCTGGGCCCGTTAAAATTTAGTTATGGTATTCCAATCAATGCACAGCCGAACGATAATATCCAGAGATTACAGTTTCAGGTGGGCACAGCGTTTTAAATGTAAGGAAAGAGAATATGAAGCAGGTATTAATGACAAATTGGCCTAAATTCGGAATAGTTGCTGTATTGGCGCTATTTAACTCCTTCGCGATGGCGCAAGACGCTGGAGCGCGTATTGCTTTTGTTAACGCAGAAAAGATCTTCGCTGAGTCAAATATGGCTAAAGCTGCGCAGACAAGGCTGCAAAATGAGTTTGCAAAGCGTCAAAATGAAATTAGAGATGGTGCGCAAAAGATTAAGGCTGCTGCTGAGAAATTGGATCGTGATGCTGCTGTGATGCCAGAAGCGGAACGTATTCGTAAGCAGCGCGAGTTAGCAGATTTTGACCGAGACCTTCAGCGTAAAAATCGCGAGCTAAATGATGATGCTGCCCAACGCAATGCTGAGGAAAGGGCGAAGATTGCTGAGCGAGCCGGTATTGCTCTTCGTCAAATTGCTGAGCAAAGAAAAATTGATGTGATTTTTCAGGAATCTCCTGCTTACCTTAATCCCAAGCTTGATATTACGGATGATGTAATTAGGGCTCTGAATAACCTTAAGTAATCCTATGCCAAGCGCCATCGAGCTGGCCGAACAATTTCAAGCAAGCTTGGTGGGGGATGGTTCCCGAATCCTTCGGGGACTCGCCCCTCTTGAGGGGGCGCAACCCGAGCACATTTCGTTTCTTTCAAATCCTCTTTATCGTCAGCAGGCCCTTGCTAGCAAAGCGGGTGCCTTGATTCTGAATCAAGCAGATTTGAGTTATTTACAGGATCAAGGTAGGACCTCTACAAATCGAGTTTATTTTCTATCTAAAAACCCGTACGCTACTTTTGCTCGGATGGCCCAATGGTTTGCCAGACAGGGCGCTCCTCAATATATGCCTGGAGTTAGCCCAATGGCGGTAGTGCATCCCAGCGCAGAAATTCCAAGCTCCTGTCATATTGGCCCCTTTGTCCAGATTGGACCCGGGGTTCGTTTGGGTGAGCGGGTTGTACTTTTGGGGCAAGTTAGCCTTGGTGAAAATGCTGTGATTGGGGATGACACTCTTGTTTATCCCAATGTGTCGATTTATCACGCATGTGTAATTGGCGAGCGCTGCATCATCCATAGTGGTGCTGTAATTGGTGCTGATGGCTTTGGTTTTGCACCTGATTTTTCTGCACACGGTGGAGAGTGGGTCAAGATACCCCAAACTGGCTCTGTTTGCATCGGTCATGATGCTGAGATTGGAGCCTGTACCACCATTGATCGGGGCGCCATGGCAAACACTTCGATAGGCGACGGCTGCAAAATCGATAATCAAGTCCAAATTGCCCATAATGTGATTGTTGGGGCGCATACCGTGATTGCCGGTTGTGCAGCTATTGCCGGCAGCACAACCATTGGTAGCTTTTGTGTCATCGGTGGAAATGCTAATTTTGCCGGGCATTTGACGATTGCTGACCGAACTACGATTTCAGGGGGAACAGCTGTTATTCGCTCCATTACCGAATCTGGTACTCACTTAACCGGCGTCTTTCCATCGATGCCACATGGCCTTTGGGAAAAGAATGCTGCCATTTTGCGTGGACTGGATAAAATACGACAACGGATCCGAACTCTTGAAAAAGAGGATCCAAACCCTTGAGAAGTAAATTAGTAGTGAGTCAGTCTTTCTAAATTGGAAGTGGTTATGAGTCAAACACCGGTTATCGATATCAATAAAATTTTGCGGCTACTGCCTCATCGTTATCCATTTTTGCTGGTCGATCGTGTAATTGAATTAGATCCAGGCAAAACCATAAAGGCGCTCAAAAATGTAACCATGAATGAGCCATTTTTTCAGGGGCATTTCCCTGATTTTCCTGTAATGCCTGGAGTGTTAATTATTGAAGCGTTAGCACAAACAGCTGCACTGCTGACTTTTTCAGAGGAGCATGATCCAGAGGATGTGTACTATTTCGCCGGAATTGATGGGGCGCGCTTTAAGCGTATTGTCTTGCCAGGCGATCAATTGATCATGCATGCTAGTTTTGAGCGCGGTAAGGCTGGTATTTATAAGTTCCAAGTCAAGGCCACTGTGAATGATGAGTTAGCAGCGGAAGCGGCCATTACCTGTGCGGTTCGTAAGAAGGGTAATTAATGGCAAACATTCATGCATCCGCCATTGTTGATCCCAAGGCAGAGTTAGCTGACGATGTTGTGATTGGTCCCTATGCAGTGATTGGTGCCAATGTCAAAATGGGATCAGGCTGCACGGTGGGCTCTCATAGTGTTGTTGAGGGGCATACCACCCTGGGTAAAGAAAACCGTATTGGTCACTTTGCCGCGATTGGTGGCGAACCCCAAGACATGAAATACCGTGGCGAACCAACCCAACTCATTATTGGTGATCGAAATACGATTCGAGAGTTCACGACCATTCATACAGGAACTGCGCAAGATAAAGGCATCACCCAGATTGGTAACGATAATTGGATCATGGCCTATGTACATATCGCACATGATTGTCAGATCGGTAACCATACTATTTTTTCTAGTAACGCTCAGATAGCTGGTCATGTTGAGGTAGGTGATTGGGCCATCATGGGGGGTATGTCAGGCGTTCATCAATTCGTCCGAATTGGTGCTCATGCGATGCTAGGTGGCGCCTCAGCTTTAGTACAAGACATACCACCGTTTGTGATGGCTGCTGGTGACAAAGCTCAGCCTCATGGTATCAATGTGGAAGGCTTAAAGCGACGCGGTTATTCGCCAGAATGTATTTTGGAACTCCGTTCTGCCTATAGGGTTCTTTATAAAGACGGATTAAGTTTTGAAGAGGCGAAGACCGCTATTGAGTCCATGGCCAAAAAGAGTGTGGATACAAAGACCCAAGAAGCCTTGAGTCAGTTTCACCAATTTCTAGCCGCATCAACACGCGGCATTATTCGGTAATTTGTCTTGCCTAAACTGGCTTGTGTTGCAGGAGAGCCATCTGGGGATCTAATTGCAGCCCCGATCTTTCATGCTTTAAAACAAATGCCCTCCATGGCCGGTCTGGATGCGTATGGTATTGGTGGTCCAGCGATGCAAGCCCAAGGAGTGCGATCTTTATGGCCGATGGAGACCTTGAGCGTTAGGGGATATGTTGAGGCCTTGAGGCAATTACCAGCAATCTTACGTTTGCGATCTGAGTTAATTCAATACCTAATTCATGACCAGCGACCTGATATTTACTTGGGCGTGGACGCCCCGGATTTCAATTTAGGGGTAGAGCTTCGTTTAAAAGAAGCAGGAATACCTACTATTCATTTTGTTTCACCCTCAATTTGGGCTTGGCGTGGCAACCGTATTCAAAAGATCAAACGCGCGGTTGATCGTGTTTTATGTTTATTTCCATTTGAACCAGAAATCTATGAGCGGGCTGGTGTTGCAGCAAGCTATGTTGGCCATCCAATGGCCAGTGAAATTCCAGAGATTGTTGACACCCAAAGTGCCAAGGCCAAAATTAATAATGGTCTAGAAGGGCTAGTGATTGCCGTTCTCCCGGGTAGTCGCCACTCAGAAATCGAGCTCATTGGCCCCATTTTCTTTCAAACAATTAGCGTCCTTGCAAAGCGTTTAGTTGGTCAAAGGCTCCATTTTGTAATACCTATTGCCGCGCCACATTTAAAACCCGCTATTGAATTGCTCAAAAAAAATCTGTTCAGCAGCCACCCTGAGATTGATCTCATTTTGCTCGATGGTCAGGCTGACCTGGTTTTGGCAGCGGCCGATGTGGTCTTAATTGCGAGCGGTACAGCCACTCTTCAGGCTGCACTGTGGAAGAAGCCGATGGTGATCTCGTATAAGGTTCCGTGGTTGACTGCTCAAATTATGAAGCGCCAAGGCTATTTACCTTACGTGGGGCTACCTAATATTTTGTGTGGTGAATTTGTTGTACCAGAACTTTTGCAAGACGAGGCAAAGCCAGAATCTTTGGCCAATGCCCTTATTGCTTGGTTGGATCAGCCCCAAGCAGTACAAGCGCTGAAGACCCGCTTTGAGCAATTGCATTTGAGCTTAAAGAGGCCGACGGGCCTTCTTGCAGCCCAGGCGATTGAGCAAACCATGAACAAGCGATCTGGATAAGAAACGATGAGCTCTCTTTGGATCTGTGGTGTAGACGAGGCTGGTAGAGGTCCCTTGGTAGGGTCTGTAGTTGCTGGCGCAGTTGTTTTGGATCCCAACCAGCCTATCTTGGGCTTGAAAGATTCAAAAAAATTATCTCCAACTAAACGCGAATATCTCTATGCTGAAATTATGCAAAAAGCAAAAGCTTGGGGGGTTGGACAAGCTAGTTCGATCGAGATTGACGAACTCAATATCTTGCAGGCCACGATGGTAGCGATGCGTCGTGCAGTAGAGGACTTGGCCAATCGCCTGGGAGAGTGGCCAAGCAAGGCATTGATTGATGGCAATCGCTGCCCCCAGTTACCGATTACCAGTGAGGCAATTATTCAGGGGGATGCCAAGGAGCCTGCGATCTCAGCGGCATCAATCATTGCCAAAGTGACACGTGACCAACAAATGCAAGATCTTCATTTAAGGCATCCTCAATATGGCTTTAATCAGCATATGGGTTACCCCACCGAGGTGCATATTCAGGCCTTAAGGCAGCATGGTCCCTGCGTGGAGCATCGGCGATCTTTCTCACCAGTGCGGGAGCTTATTAGTGGCTAATGACGAAGTAATCCACTCTCGAGACAACGCCTTACTCAAGCGAATTCGGCAATTACAGCTTTTGGGAAGTAAGGGTCAAAAGGCAAGAGTGGAGTATGGCCAAGCTGTTATCGATGGAATCCACGTGTTACAGGTATGGTCTGGCGACATCCGCCTTCGTTCATTGATTACTAGTAAAAGTGCACAAACTCATCAAGAGATCAAAGATCTTATTGGGCAGCATCTGGAGAAATGTCCCAACACTCAAGTTCACTGGGTCGATGAAGCGCTCTGGAGCTCCATTACCGAACTCGATAACGCCCCGCAAATAATGGGCCTTATAGATTTAGAGCAGGCCAAAACAAATCAGAAGATTATTACTGGTGATGCGCTCGTTCTTGATGGCATTCAAGATGCTGGCAATGTTGGCACTATTCTGCGTACCGCTTTGGCATGTCATTTCAAGCAAGTTATTTGTACTATCGGAACCGCTCATATATGGTCTCCGAAAGTATTGCGCGCAGCAATGGGGGCGCATCGCTATCTACGGTTTTATGAGGGCTGGAGTATGAACGATGTGGTTAGTAATATCGAGGCCCCCTTATTGGCAACCACGATGCTGGCTAAAGATGATTTGTACTCAATTGCAAATTCATTAAAGAATCCAGTGGCTTGGGTTTTTGGAAACGAGGGGCAGGGGGTATCAGAAGATCTGCTTGCACAAGCAAAACAGATTCGAATCCCACAAAATCCTGAAATCGACTCCCTCAATGTTGCTACTGCTGCTGCTGTTTGCTTGTATGAAACGATTCGGGTACGAACGACTCAGTAGTATTTTTAACCCAGAATAGTTCTATCAGAACGAATTGCTTGCAAAATTGTGGTAGCAATTTCTTCAATGGATTTGCTAGTCGTTGAGACCCATGGAATCGACTCACGACGCATCATTGAGGTTGCCTCATTAATTTCATATCGACAGTTTTCTAGTTTGGCGTAGTTGCTACCTGGCCTACGTTCATTTCGAATCTCAGAGAGGCGATCGGGATCAATAGTGAGGCCAAAAATCTTTTGTTTATGGGGAAGTAGATCTTTGGGCAGTTGTCCACGTTCAAAATCTTCCGGAATTAATGGGTAATTAGCGGCCTTTAAGCCATATTGCATCGCTAGGTAGAGGCTCGTAGGTGTTTTTCCTACACGAGAGACTCCAACCAAGATGACATTGGCATCAACTAGGTTTTGATTGGACTGACCATCATCGTGGGCCAGCGAGTAGTTAATGGCCTCAATCCGGTTTTTATAAGCATCAGTATCGGCATTGTGGTGAAGTCGATTAATGGCATGGGTTGAGCGCATACCAAGTGTTTGCTCGAGCGGAGCCACAAAGGTCTGAAACATATCCAAGACCAAAGCGTCGGCTTTGCTAACAACTTGATTGACCTCTGGATTAACCAAGGTTGTAAAAACAATCGCTTGCCCGTATTTAGGATCGGCACCATTAATTTGCAGAACAGCTTCATGTGCTTTATCAATCGTATCCACAAATGGAATTCGTATTTGCTTAAAGCTTGCCTCAAATTGCGCCAAGATGGATTGACTAAAATTTTCTGCTGTGATGCCCGTGCCATCTGAAACGATATAAACAATCCGAGGAATGGAGGTGCCTGCGTTATTCATGATGGATATGGGGTAATTTTAATTGATTAAAAAATGGGCAAATAAGTGTCAGGTAATACAATAGAGCTTATTCAAGTATGCCCGATTTTATGGACACTGCTTAACCCGTTTTTTTACTTTTAAGAGAGTCTTTATGTCTATGCAAAATAAGCAAAACGCCTATGTTTTGCCTTTTGAGGAGTTGCGCGTCGGCGATGTCGAGTCGGTGGGCGGTAAAAATTCCTCCTTGGGCGAAATGATTTCACAATTGGCCTCTGCGGGTGTTCGAGTTCCTACCGGATTTGCAACTACCTCCCTCGCATTTCGTGATTTCTTAAAGCACAACCAACTTGATCGCAAAATTGCTGACCGTTTGGTCGCACTCAATGTTGATGATGTACGTGCGCTTGCTGAGGCTGGTGCTGAGATTCGCTCTTGGATTGAGAATGCGTCCTTTCAACCGCGCCTTGAAAGCGAGATTCGGGAGGCATTTAAGACCTTGGATGGGTCTGGAAAAGGTTCCTTTGCAGTGCGATCTTCTGCGACCGCAGAGGATTTACCCGATGCCTCATTTGCAGGGCAGCAAGAGACCTTTTTGAACGTCAGTGGTATTGAAGATGTTTTGCACAAGATTCGTGAAGTATTTGCATCTCTTTACAACGATCGAGCTATTTCCTACCGGGTGCACAAGGGCTTTGCCCATGCTGACGTAGCCTTATCAGCTGGCGTGCAACGTATGGTGCGCTCTGATACGGGCGCTGCTGGCGTCATGTTTACCTTGGATACCGAGTCTGGCTTTCCAGGGGTTATCTTTATTACCTCCAGCTATGGATTGGGTGAGACTGTTGTCCAAGGTGCTGTGAATCCCGATGAGTTCTATGTATTTAAAGAGACCTTGGCTCGAGGTAAGAAAGCAATTATTCGTAAATCTTTGGGCTCGAAGTTGATTCAAATGCAATTTGCGCCAGCTGGATCAGCAGAACGCGTTGAGACTGTTGAGGTAAGTCCAGAAAAGCGTAATCGCTTCTCTATATCGGACGATGATGTGACTGAGCTAGCAAAATATGCTGTCATCATCGAAAAGCATTATGGTCGACCCATGGATATTGAATGGGGCAAAGATGGTCAAGACGGCAAGATTTATATCCTACAGGCCCGACCAGAGACAGTAAAAAGCCAAGCTGCCGATCAGGTTGAGCTGCGCTACCGTCTCAAAGGGAACTCTAAGGTCATCACCACTGGCCGTGCAATTGGCCAAAAGATTGGCGGCGGTCCAGTCCGGGTGATTCGGGATGCTAGCGAAATGGATCGCGTCCAACCGGGTGATGTGCTGGTAGCTGATATGACAGACCCCAACTGGGAGCCTGTCATGAAAAGGGCCTCCGCTATTGTGACCAATCGCGGTGGACGGACTTGCCATGCAGCGATTATTGCGCGCGAGTTGGGCGTGCCCGCAGTAGTTGGCTGTAGTAATGCAACCGATGTGTTGCAAGACGGTGCAGTTGTTACCGTCTCTTGTGCTGAAGGCGATGAGGGTCGGATCTACGACGGTTTAATTGAAACAGAAGTGACTGAGGTCAAGCGTGGTGTTTTACCCGAGATCCCGGTCAAGATTACGATGAATATTGGTAATCCACAATTAGCATTTGATTTTTGTCAGTTACCAAATGCGGGTGTTGGTCTTGCCCGCTTAGAGTTCATTATTAATAACTATATTGGCGTGCATCCACGTGCAGTTTTAGAATATCCCAATATTGATGTTGATCTCAAACGAGCCGTTGAGAGTGTTGCGCGTGGCTATGCCAGCCCTAGAGCTTTTTATGAGGATAAATTAGTGGAGGGTGTGGCAACGATCGCCGCAGCTTTTTATCCAAAACCTGTGATCGTGCGCTTGTCTGATTTCAAATCGAATGAGTATAAGAAGTTGATTGGTGGATCCCGTTATGAGCCTGATGAAGAGAATCCGATGTTAGGTTTTAGGGGCGCATCGCGATATGTGTCCGAGGATTTTGGTGAAGCTTTTTCTCTCGAATGCGCAGCGATGAAGCGTGTACGCGAAGATATGGGTCTGGACAATGTAGAAATCATGGTTCCTTTTGTACGCACGATTCCACAGGCTCAGCGCGTTATCGATATGATGGCTAAGCTTGGCCTCAAGCGAGGGGTCAATGGACTAAGGCTCATTATGATGTGCGAAATTCCATCCAATGCCATCTTGGCAGATCAGTTCCTTGAATATTTTGATGGTTTTTCTATTGGATCGAACGATATGACCCAATTAACCCTTGGATTGGATCGTGATTCTGGGATGGAGTTGCTGGCCGTCGATTTTGATGAGCGTGATCCCGCTGTGGAATTTATGATAGAGCGCTCGATCGACGCCTGCGTGAAGCAGGGTAAATATGTCGGCATTTGTGGTCAGGGTCCGTCGGACCACCCAGATTTTGCAAAATGGTTGGTAAAAAAAGGGATCACCTCGATCTCACTCAACCCGGATAGCGTCGTGCAAACCTGGGAGTTTTTGGCGAGCGCTTCTTAGTTGAGTTGGCCGCGCACAATGCGCGCCTTCTCGCGCTCCCAATCTTTCTGCTTACTGGCCTCGCGCTTATCGTGTTGCTTCTTGCCGCGCGCTAAACCAATCTCGCATTTGACTCGTCCTTTTGAGAAATGCAAATTGAGGGGGACTAAGGTATATCCGCGCTGCTCTACCTTGCCAATAAGCTTACGGATTTCACTTTCATTGAGTAATAACTTACGAGTGCGGGTTGGGTCGGCATGAATATGGGTTGAGGTCGAGGAAAGTGGACTAATATGAGAGCCAATCAAAAAGATCTCCGCATTGCGGACTACTACGTATGCCTCTTTAATTTGTGCTCGACCCGCACGAATGGCCTTGACCTCCCAACCCTCTAGGACAAGACCTGCTTCATAGCGTTCTTCAATAAAATAGTCAAAGAAAGCTTTTTTGTTATCGACGATACTCATGTTTTCGAGTTTTTATAGGTTCCACCGTATTGATTATGGCAGACGTCAATAAGACCGTTTTAATTGGCCACTCCGCTGAGCGAATGTACCGCTTGGTTACCGACGTAGCGCGCTACCCGGAGTTTTTACCCTGGTGCGGTGGTGTGGATATCTATGAGCAGACCGAGACCGTTTTGGATGCCAAAATCAAGATTGACTTTAAGGGAATTCAGCAATTTTTTCATACGCGTAATGCCAATCATCGGCCAGATTCAATTGATATGCAATTTGTTGATGGCCCCTTTAAAAAATTCACGGGGCAGTGGCGTTTTATTGCATTGCGTGAAGATGCTTGCAAGATTGAGTTCAATCTGCATTGGGAGTTCAAAAGCGCTATTCTTGATAAAGTGATTGGGCCTGTGTTTTCTTATATTGCCGGAACCTTTGTGGAATGTTTTGTAAAACGAGCAGATCAACTGTATGAGCACTAAGACTCCCGCTAAACTGGAAATACTCTTGTGCGATGCGCGTGTTGACCCACCGCAATTACAAATCCATCATCTTGATCATCCACAGGAAGGTACTCCAACTGTGGGCTGGGCACTTCAATCCCTAAAAATTGCCAAGGATAAGGATGATCCTGTGTTTAGCCGTAAGGGCTGCTATGGAGTATTTGGTAAGCGTAAAGATTGGGAAAGCCCTATTTACCCAGGCGATCGTCTCGAGTTGTATGGTCCATTGCAAATTGATCCCAAAATGGCTCGTCGCAAGAAGGCAAATCGGGATAAGGATAGTCTTTTGAAGGAAAAAGCTCGAGTTCGGGCAAGTGCCCGATCGGTAAAAGCAAAGTCCTCAAAATAGGCGCCAATACTGAGCTATTCGGTGGCTAAGGCCCTGATCAGGAAGGGATTTAAGACTCAATATTGGAGAACCTCTATAATCTGATTTTGCGACTAGGGGTTTTGCATGCGACTCATACAAAAAGCACTGACGTTCGATGATGTGCTCCTCGTGCCGGCTTATTCGGCTGTTCTCCCTCGTGACACCAATTTGGTCACTCATTTAACCCGCGATATTAAGATCAATATCCCGTTGGTATCCG